>NZ_JBWXUT010000009.1:0-5113 GCF_059901545.1 Fructilactobacillus sp. X1R3C1 | reverse complement strand
GATTGAACCACATCATCAGCTAGCTTGTTCCCATTCTTATCAACGTAGTGAATGGTTCTAGTAACGTTCTTAGTTAGATCAGTCTTGCTAGTGCCATCAGGATACTTCGGTCCAGTTGGGTTGTTTGGATCAACTGGTTGACCTGGGTTTCCTGGATTGTCTGGTGTAACTTCCTTACTCTTGTGTTTGAGCACAACCGTAAAGGTTGGGCCGTCAGTATTGAAGGTAAAGCCATCTGCTGGATAACCGTCAGATACTAATTCGTATCCTTGAGCTTCTAGTTTAGCGATTTCGTCCTTCGTACTGTAATCGGCCTTGCTACCAAACTTACCGTTAACGGTATCACTAGTGATAAGGGCATTACCTTTATCCTGATCCACGTAATTAATGTGAACGACTTCATCGTTAGCGTTGTAGGTAACCGTGACACTTGAATCTGGCGTGTCAGCCGTGGCAGTTTCTGAACCAACCGTTGCCTTATCTGGAGTGTATCCCGTAATGGTTGGGGAAACAATCGAACCGAAGACGGCGTTCGTTGAAGTCCAGTTACTGTAAGTTACCTTACCAGTAACCTCATCGAAGGTTGCGGTTCTGTTGAACGTAACCGTTTCAATGCGGTCTTCTGAAGCCTTGCTACCATCAGCGTAAACGTAGTGAACCGTTCTCGTAATGGTCTTGGTCAAGTCATTCTTGCTGGTTCCATCAGGATACTTTGGTCCAGTTGGGTTGTTTGGATCAACTGGTTGACCAGGGTTTCCTGGGTTATCAGGTGTAACTTCCTTGGTCTTGTGTTTCAAAACAACCTTGAAAGTTGGGTTATCGGTATTGAAGGTGTAGCCATCACCTGGGAATCCGTCAGATACAAGTTCATATCCTTGAGCTTCTAATTTAGCAATCTCGTCCTTCGTACTGTAATCAGACTTAGAACCGAACTTACCGTTCAAGCCATCAGTATGAATAACCTTGTTACCATCGTCTTGGTCAATGTATTGAACTTGAGCCTTTTCATCGTTGGCATTGTAGGTAACGGTAACACTAGAGTTAGTTGCGTCAGGACCAATTGTTTCTGATCCAACACTTGCCTTATCTGGTGTGTAACCAGTAATTTTAGGTGAATCGATTTCACCAAAGACTGCGTTAGTTGAAGTCCAGTCACTGTATGTTACCTTGCCAGTAACCTCATCGAAGGTTGCGGTTCTGTTAAACGTAACTGTTTCAATGCGATCTTCTGAAGCTTTACTACCATCAGCATAAACGTAGTGAACCGTTCTCGTAATGTTCTTAGTTAGGTCATTTACACCAGTTCCGTCTGGATAATGAGGTCCGTCTGGATTGTTTGGATCAATTGGTTGTCCTGGGTTTCCTGGATTGTCCGGTGTAACTTCCCTAGTCTTGTGCTTCAGGACAACGGTAAAGGTTGGATTGTCCGTGTTGAAAGTAAAGCCATCAGCAGGGTATCCGTCGGATACCAACTCGTAGCCCTTAGCTTCTAAAGTGGCAATTTCATTTTTGGTTGAGTAACCAGATTTACTACCAAACTTACCAGTTAAGTCATCAGTATGAAGAACGGCATCACCGTTATCTTCGTCAACATAGTTAACTACTGCTTTTTGTTCGTTAGCATTATACGTAACGGTAACACTTCCGTCAGGTGTATCAGCGGTGGCAGTTTCAGAACTAACACTAGCTTTATCTGGAGTGTAACCAGTAATTTCAGGCGAATTGATTTCACCAAAGACAGCGTTCGTTGAAGTCCAGTCACCGTAACTAATAATCTTGCCGGTAACTTGGTCGAAGGTTGCCGTTCTTGTAAACGTAACCGTTTCAACTTTGTCATCGGAAGCTTTACTACCGTCAGCGTAAACGTAGTGCACCGTTCTGGTAATGGTCTTAGTCAGGTCATTTACACCAGTTCCATTAGGATAATGAGGTCCATCTGGATTATTTGGATCCACTGGTTGACCTGGTTGACCCGGATTATCTGGTGTAACCGTCTTAGTCTTGTGTTTAAAGATAACTTTGAAAGTTGGGTTGTCGGTATTAAATTCGTACCCATTTGGATAACCGTCAGTGACTAGTTCGTAACCTTGGGCCTCTAAGCTGGCAATTTCGTTCTTTGTACTGTAGTCCGACTTAGAACCGAACTTACCGTTTAAATTGTCAGTTTTAATAACCCGGTTGTTGTCATCTTGATCAATGTACTGAACGTGAGCCTGTTCATCGTTAGCAGTGTAGGTAACCGTATCAGTTGAATTCTCTGAATTAGGGGAAGTGGTGAGTGAACCAACAGTTGCTTTATCAGGAGTATATCCCGTAATTTCAGGAGAATCAATTGAGCTAAAGACCGCATTCTTAGTAGTCCAGTCACCATAACTAATGATCTTGCCAGTTACTTGATCGAAGGTTGCAGTTCGAGTGTAGGTAACGGTCTCAACTTGATCGTCAGCAGCTTTACTGCCATCGGCATAAACATAGTGAACGGTTCTTGTAATGTTCTTAGTCAGATCATTTACACCAGTTCCATCTGGATACTTTGGTCCAGTTGGGTTATCTGGATCAACTGGTTGTCCCGGTTGACCCGGATTATCTGGCGTAACCGTCTTGGTCTTGTGTTTAAAGATAACTTTGAAAGTTGGGTTGTCGGTATTAAATTCGTACCCATTTGGATAACCATCAGTGACTAACTCGTAACCCTGACTTTCTAAATCAGCAATTTCAGCTTTAGTAGAGTAATCCGACTTAGAACCAAACTTACCGTTTAAGCTATCAGTTTTAATAACTCGGTTGCCGTCGTCTTGGTCAATGTATTGAACACGAGCCTGTTCTTCATTGGCATTGTAGGTAACGGTTACAGATCCGTCTGGCGTGTCGGCTGTGGCAGTTTCGGAACCAACACTTGCTTTATCTGGAGTGTAGCCCGTGATTGCTGGAGAATCAACTTGTCCAAAGACAGCGTTAGTTGAAGTCCAGTCACTGTAAGTTAACTTACCAGTTACTTCGTCAAAGGTTGCCGTTCTTGTAAACGTAACCGTTTCAACTTGATCGTTAGCGGCCTTACTACCATCAGCGTAAACGTAGTGGATGGTTCTTGTAATGTTCTTAGTCAGATCATTTACACTAGTTCCATCTGGGTACTTCGGTCCAGTTGGGTTATTTGGATCAACTGGTTGACCTGGTTGTCCTGGATTATCTGGCGTAACCGTCTTAGTCTTATGCTTCAAAACAACAGTAAAGGTTGGATTGTCAGTGTTGAAAGTAAAGCCATCAGCAGGGTATCCGTCGGATACCAACTCGTAGCCCTTAGCTTCTAAAGTGGCAATTTCATTTTTGGTTGAGTAACCAGATTTACTACCAAACTTACCAGTTAAGTCATCAGTATGAAGAACGGCATCACCGTTATCTTCGTCAACATAGTTAACTACTGCTTTTTGTTCGTTAGCATTATACGTAACGGTAACACTTCCGTCAGGTGTATCAGCGGTGGCAGTTTCAGAACTAACACTGGTCTTATCAGGGGTGTAGCCCGTGATTGCTGGAGAATCAACTTGTCCAAAGACGGAGTTAGTTGAAGTCCAGTTACTGTAAGTTAACTTGCCAGTTACTTCGTCAAAGGTTGCCGTTCTGGTGAAAGTAACGGTTTCTACTTGATCATCAGCTGCTTTACTACCATCAGCGTAAACGTAGTGGATAGTTCTCGTAATTGACTTGGTTAAGTTATCTTTACTAGTTCCATCAGGATATTTTGGTCCAGTTGGGTTATTTGGATCAATTGGTTCACCTGGGTTTCCTGGATTGTCAGGGGTAACCGTCTTCATCTTGTGTTTCAAGACAACCTTGAAGGTTGGGTTATCGGTATTAAATTCATACCCATTTGGATAGCCGTCAGTGACTAATTCGTAACCTTGGGCCTCTAAGCTGGCAATTTCGTTCTTTGTACTGTAGTCCGACTTAGAACCGAACTTACCGTTTAAATTGTCAGTTTTAATAACCCGGTTGTTGTCATCTTGATCAATGTATTGAACATGAGCTTGTTCTTCATTGGCAGTGTAGGTAACCGTATCAGTCGAGTCGGTTGAGTCGGCAGTAGTAGTTAGAGCACCAACGGTTGCCTTATCTGGGGTGTAACCAGTAATTTCAGGTGAATTGATTTCACCAAAGACAGCGTTAGTTGAAGTCCAGGCACTGTATGTTAACTTACCAGTAACCTGGTCAAAGGTTGCGGTCCGAGTGTAAGTAACCGTTTCAGTACGATCATCGGAGGCTTTACTACCGTCAGCGTAGACGTAGTGCACCGTTCTCGTAATGTTCTTAGTCAAGTCATTTACACCAGTTCCATCTGGGTACTTTGGTCCAGTTGGGTTATTTGGATCAACTGGTTGTCCTGGTTGTCCCGGGTTATCTGGCGTAACCGTCTTGGTTTTGTGCTTAAAAACAACTTTGAAAGTTGGGTTGTCGGTATTAAATTCATAACCATTTGGATAGCCATCAGTGACTAATTCGTAACCTTGGGCCTCTAAGCTGGCAATTTCGTTCTTGGTTGAGTAATCAGACTTAGAACCAAACTTACCAGTTAGATTGTCAGTTGTAATAACTCGGTTGTTGTCATCTTGGTCAATGTACTGAACGTGAGCTTGCTCATCGTTAGCAGTGTATGTGACTTTAACATCTGAATTTTTAGTATCAGCGGTGGCAGTTAAAGCACCAACGGTCGCTTGATCCGGAGTGTAGCCCGTAATGGCTGGTGAATCAACCGAACTAAAGATATCATTGTCAGATGTCCAAGCACCATAAGTTATCTCACCAGTTACTTCATCAAAGGTGGCCGTTCTGTTAAACGTAACCGTTTCTACTTTGTCATCTGCGGCTTTACTGCCATCGGCGTAAACGTAGTGGATGGTTCTCGTAATGGACTTAGTCAAGTTGTCCTTGCTAGTGCCATCAGGATACTTCGGTCCCGTTGGGTTGTTTGGATCCACTGGTTGACCTGGGTTTCCAGGGTTATCTGGCGTAACTTCCTTGGTCTTGTGCTTTAAGACAACTTGGAAGGTGGGATTATTGTCGCCAAACTTGTAACCACTTGGGTATCCGTCGGATACCAACTCGTAGCCTTGAG
>NZ_JBWXUT010000008.1:0-12152 GCF_059901545.1 Fructilactobacillus sp. X1R3C1 | reverse complement strand
GCCAGCGCTTCGGTAAGTGGTAGTCAATCGACGAGTGATAGCCTCTCAACGAGCGCCAGTGGTTCTATGAGTACTTCAATGAGTACAAATCATTCTGAAAGAACCAGCGCCAGTGCATCAATGAGCGGCAGTCAATCGACGAGCGATAGCCTATCAACGAGTGCCAGTGGTTCAACTAGTACTTCGATGAGCACCAATCACTCGGAAAGTACCAGTGCTAGTGCCTCAGTAAGTGGTAGTCAATCGACGAGCGATAGCCTATCAACGAGTGCCAGTGGTTCGATGAGTACTTCAATGAGTACAAATCATTCCGAAAGCACCAGTGCGAGTGCTTCAATGAGCGGTTCTCAATCCATCAGCGACAGCTTATCAACAAGTGCGAGTGGTTCAACTAGTACTTCGATGAGCACAAATCATTCCGAAAGTACCAGTGCCAGTGCCTCGGTAAGTGGTTCTCAATCAACGAGCGATAGCCTATCTACTAGTGCGAGTGGTTCGATGAGTACTTCAATGAGCACAAATCACTCCGAAAGTACGAGTGCCAGCGCCTCAATGAGTGGTTCTCAATCCACTAGTGATAGCTTATCAACCAGTGCAAGTGACTCGATGAGTACTTCAATGAGCACAAATCATTCCGAAAGTACCAGTGCTAGTTCATCAGTAAGCGGCAGTCAATCTACCAGTGATAGCTTATCCACTAGTGCCAGTGGTTCGATGAGTACTTCAATGAGCGACAACCATTCTACAAGTACGAGTGCTAGTTCTTCGGTAAGTGGCAGTGCTTCCACAAGTGGTAGCTTAAGCAATTCCACAAGTGTAAGTGGCTCAACCAGTACTAGTGATAGTATTTCTACTAGTGCAAGTGACTCACTAAGTACCAGCACGAGTGGTTCAATCAGTACTTCAATGAATGACAATCATTCCGCAAGTACGAGTGCCAGTGCTTCATTGAGTAGCAGTCAATCCACCAGCGATAGCTTATCGACAAGCGCTAGTGGCTCGATGAGCACTTCAATGAGTACAAATCATTCGGCAAGCACGAGTGCCAGTGAATCAACTAGCACTTCGATGAGTGATGTCAACTCGGCAAGTACCAGTGCAAGTTCCTCATTAAGTGGTTCTCAATCGACGAGCGATAGTCTGTCTATAAACACTAACGGTTCAACCAGCACTTCGATGAGTGACAACCATTCAACGAATACCTCAGAAGACAACGGTAATGCTACTAATAATCACGGTAACAAGGGTGAAAATACTGCGAAGAAGAATAATAAAGCAGACAAATTACCTCAAACCGGACAAAGTAACAATGACCTAGTAACTGCTGCAGGTGTTATTGAACTCGCAATGGTTGGACTTTGGGGAATTCTTAACGGACTTAAGAGACGCAAGAAGAACCAATAAGCAATTTAACTAGATGTTAAAACCATAAATAAAAAAGATTTTAGTATCTGTTAACATTAAGCGATCAAATTCGAAATGAATTTGGTCGCTTTTTGTGTATGTAAGAAGACTAAAAAAGGGTCCCTGAAGTTTTTAACTTCAAGGACCTTTTATAATTATTTACTTTTGAAAACGTTTGGTTTCATATGCTGAATGACTCTATTATTCATTAACACGTACAGGATTACGATTTGAATCGGAGTTGCGATGATGTTTTTGACAATCCGGATTGGCAGGTAATAGAAAAACGACGTGTTGGACATGATTGAGATCCAGAGGGTGTTGAAAAAGACGTTAATCACTAACGTGACAATTACCATCGTGATCGTCAAGCGCACCCAACCAATTTTTTGGTGGTGATAAAAAGCAAAACTATATATCAGGGCGGCTAACACGGCGGTAAAAGTGTAACCAATGAAAAAGCCGTACCCATTAATAAATGATTGCAGAATATCTAAAATCACTGCCGAGATGGAGGCCCAGAACGGGCCAAACCACCATGCGATAAATACAGCGGCAATAAAGCCAAATCCAATCTCCAGATAACTAGTCTGAAACTGAATCTTACCTAGTACAATCTTGATGGCCATCAAAACCGCTAGATAGGTTAATCCCTTGGTGCTTAGGGGGAGCATCCCCCAATGTTCTAATTCTTTCTTCATACTGACATCTCCTTAGTGGAGCTGCCACCAAAATTGGCATAAATTAAAGTGGCGAATGCGGACCAAGCACCGCAAACTGTTAGTTTTTCGTTCAGCGTTCACATTCCGTTCCGCCGACACTTAACGCGCAAGGTCCTACTCCTAAATTTTTAGAACATTCTAAGTATACTCCTTTTAAGATAATTGTTTTGTTAAATATGGTCAGTCTGGGAATCGAACCCAGATTATCGAAGCCATCGCTGACCTACCATGACTAAGGTAAGAGAAAAAATAAGAAAATTGGTTTGATTAATAAGTAAGTATTAATCAAAGGTCCCTTTCCGATTAGTTCTCTTTGGAATTAACTACCTATGTATGATTTCTATTTATAAAAGCCCCGCCAGAGGAATGTACAAATCATATATATATTAAAGATCGTAATTAAACTTTTAAAATTTAAACATAATAAGTAGTTAAGTGCAGAGGGAAGAATCGAACTCCCGTTGTTAAAAGTTACCAGACTCCGCAATAATTTATTCATCTAAGATACTAACAGGAACCAATTATTAATTGAGATCATATGTAAAAATAATACATTATTTTAAAAGAAAATTAAACGTACTTTTAGTTCATAATGAGGTACTATGAACCGTAAGAAAAAGACTAGTGCCCGTCTGTAGGCGCTAGTCTCTGGAAATTAAATTGTGATTACAAAATTAAATTATTGAAAACTAATGATTTTAAAATCGTCGTCATCGGCAAAAATCTCAAAGTTAAAGACCTGACCTAAATCGTAGTGTTCGACGTGATAGGCAACGTTGTCGTCAATGGCGTTTTCAAGTTTGGAAAGATTAAGCGCGGAGATAAAACTGAGCGCATACTCTACTAACATGATTGGGTTGTCGATTAGGTCGTGGAACTGGCTCTCGTCGTCTGAGACAGTGGTAATGTTTCCTGAGAATTCGTCACCGATGGTGTTGACCCCGTTGTAACACTTCTGTTGGAAGAATTGGTTGCGGATAAATCCTAGTCGGTTGGCCTCATCACGGTCTTTGACTTGGTCGGTTTGGACCTGGAAGTTATCATCAGTTTTGTTTAGTTGACTGTGATTTGGCACAAAGTCCCAAATTGAGCGTTTGTCTTTAAAGTTTGGGGTGACGTTGTATGGATTTAAGCGGATGATTTCATGATCGTTAAGTTCGCATACTGGAAGCGATGAGTACAGGCTTTCTTTTTGTTGCTTCTTGATATAGGCATCTTGATACATCAGGACGAGATCGATCACGTACTGGGCGTCTCGAAGTTCGTTTAGTTTCATGGTATTCCTCCTTTCTGTGCCACTCAATATAGCAGGATTAGACCGTGAAAGTCTAACATATTGTTTATAAATTAACATGAAGTGGAGCTGAAATGTTTTATGTAAATATGGTTACAAAGTGCTATTATAATAGTATTTATTAGAAAAGATGATTTAACAAAGCAAAAGCTATTTTTATTAAATAGTTAATATTCGTTACTAAATTCACTATGTTACATCTTTTCTTAATCAATTAATTTTTGCGGGATTCTTTAACGAATCCAGCCGGAGGTTAAAATGAATATTCATAAATTAATTGCCCTAACGGAACCGAGTTCACTTGTGTCAACCGTGATTCCCTTTTTATTGGGATTAATGTTCGTCAGTTATGATTACGGGGAAGTCGACGTCTTTAATTCTATTATTTTGTTACTAGCGTGTCTTTTAATCCAGCTGATGGCCAACTCGTTGGATAATCTGGCTGATTATCACTCCGCCCTTAAGACTTCGAAAAAGGCAGCCAGGAAGTTTCGGGAGCAGACCAATTCACTAGGGGTCAACAAGATTTCATTTAAGGCGGCAGTGATTACGACCATGATCTTTGCGTTTCTGACGGCCATCTTGGGAATATACTTGCTCTTTTTGACCACGATTTGGCTGTTAGCAATTGGTGTGATTGGTTTTGTCATCAGCTATTTGTATGCTAGCGGACCAATGCCAATCTCTCACACGCCCTTTGGTGAAATGGCGTGTTCGCTAACGATGGGAGTGGGGATTACTTACACCGTCATCATGGTAAACGTGCCGGTATCACAATTTAGTTGGCAACTGTTTCTAAATGGCCTTTTGGTGTCCACGCTTGCTCTGTTTCCACTCGCTAGCATCATGCTTGCCAATAACCTTTGTGACGTAAAAGAGGACATCCAATTAAACCGTCATACCCTAGCGTCTTTCATCGGAAAAAAGTGGTCGTTAGTGGTTTTTACTGGTAATTACGTTGTGACCTATGTCATGGTGATTGTGACCGTCTGGTTGCGGCTACTTCCGGTTAGTACGTTACTGGTATTGTTCACGATTCCAGTAATTTATCGGCATGTGCATGAATTTATTCGTATTCAGGACAAAAAACGGACGTTCATTCTTTCCGTCAAGAGCAGTTTTGCGATTTTACTAGCGCTGATTTTGTCAGCACTGTGCCAGTTATTAATGACTTTTTTTTAAATTAATCTCGATAAGGTGGAAAATGGATTCCACCTTTAAATTTGATGTCTTGACGTTAGCCTTGCTAGCGTCTTTTTTGACGGCAAAATTCCGCCATTTGCCGGGATGGCGCTGATTCTCATCCCACCTTATGCTAGTTCTTGATACAAAGGCCTTTGGATCAAACTACTATAGGGAGATTCAATTTTATGAATAACGAGCAAACGGCATTTCGATTTTTAATGGCAGGCGACCACGAGGTTGTGATTTTTGGCGTACTGAAACGCTTGGGAATCAGACCGTTTCACGACCAATATCAGGACCTGGTGTCAGAGGGACGCCTGGCATTTGTGAGTGCATATCAGCGCTATCCGGGTGATCCCACTGATGACAAAAGTCGATTAAATTTCATTTATCAGGGAGTTTACTGGCACCTTTTGGATCTATTAAAGAAGGAAACCAGGCAAACTTCCAGAATTGACGTTGAAAATAGTACCGACCTGGATGTCATCTCTGCTTGTGATGAAGATGTTGAAACGCGCATCGTATTTGAAGAAGTTCTGAACCGATTAAACGAAAGGGAGCGCCAACTGGTGATACGGTTGTATCGCGGCCAGTCGATGACGGCAATTGCGAAAGAACTTCATGTATCCAGAAAAACTTTGTATCAGTGGCGCAGGCACATTATCAAAAAGGTCAATTGGGGTAACACATTGACTAGTTGATTCGTTTCTAGTAGGTGTAAGGGGTTGGCCAACTGCCTTAACAAAATAAACTGAAGAGGATGGAAAAAATGAAAAGAAATTGGATGAAGACTAGTGCAACATACACACTTGCAGGAGAGGGTCACGCTGACGCCAAACACACCTTTAACAACCTGGTGCAGAACGTTTCAGAGGACCAAATCAAGCAGTTCGGTGTGATTTTAGCGGAATTATCCGGTGACTCATTTAAAAAGGCAACGTTGAGTTCCACTGATACTTTGGATGCTGAATAATTAGGAGGATGAACATGAGAAACTTAGAATTAGTTTTTAAATCAGATCAAAACAAGGTCAAGACCATTAAGTTGAGCTACGCTTCAAGTACTCTAGGCGAAGAAGTGGTCAAGAACGCCATGGACCGCATCGCCAAACTCGAGATGTTTCAAAAGGATGGCGTTAACTTGTACAACACACCGGTTTGTGCCCGCTACGTGGAAATTAAGAAATATCCGATCTATCAGGCACCGGTAGTCCCAGCTGTTAAGTAAATATCGGATTTAGGAAAAGCACTTCATCTGTGATGGAGTGCTTTTTTGTTTGCGACATTGTTTGAATTACGTCACAGGGGTTCATTTTCCGAAATGGCGTGCTTACAGGTTTTTAATTGGGGCTGAAAATTTCGGTAACTAAAAGGCCACTCGTTTTGATAGGGTAAATATCATGTGAGGAGCGAAAGTAATGAAGAAAATCATTAAATATGGATTACTCGGAATCATTGCGGTGCTGGTCGTAATCGGGTTGGGACTCTTTTTCATGTTTCACGACGAATTATCGACCTTGAACTCCGTGAAAAAGGTCAACAACTATCCTATGTACAAGATGACGTACAAAAATGACTATGGACTAGATAAATTGTTAAAACAGGGGGCTTCAAACGACCAGGAGTTGGTTCAGTTTGCGTCCAATCAACTTTTAAAGGGACTGCCACTTAAGATTGACATTCCTAAGGTGTCCTGCACGACGTTTTCGGCCACGACACCCAACGGTCAACACCTGTTTGGCAGAAATTTTGACCTGCAGTATTCACCGTCAATGGTGGTTAAGACGGCACCGAAAGACGGCTACAAGAGTATCTCAATGGTTGATTTAAAGTTTTTGGGACTGGATCGGCAGTCAATGAGTAAGTTTTCCGACAAGGTAATTTCTCTAGCGGCCCCGTACATTCCGTTTGACGGAATTAACGAAAAAGGTGTGAGTGCGGCCGTGTTGTGGGTCCCTGACAAGGTCACCAATCAACAAACCAGTAAGCCGGACATCACGACCAGTATAGCCATTCGGATGATTTTGGACCACGCTAAAGACACGAATCAGGCCATTAGTCTCCTTAAAAAGTACGACATGCATGCGTCGGCGGATGGCTGTTACCACTTCCAGCTCAACGACGCTAAGGGTAATAGCGCGGTGGTTGAGTACGAAAATAACAAGATGTCGGTAATTCCACAGACCGGAAATCACCAGGTCTTGACTAACTTCTATCAAACTCCGGGAAGTAAGTATCATAAGGGAATTGGTTTTGATCGGTACAACGTGGCTAACGGTAAACTGGATCAGAATCACGGAATTGAGACCGAGAAGCAAGGGATGCAACTGTTAGATGACGTGCACGATGGACCTCACATGCCGTATCAAGACGATAGTCCAACCCAGTGGACCGTTCTTTACAATAATTCCCAAAAGACGATGACGGTGGTTACCGGGGCCAATTTTAAAAAGCAGTATCACTACCAAGTTAATTAATTTAAAGCGCTTCATTATATATGAAGTGCTTTTTTTGTGCGTTATAATCGGTTTAATGGATGAACAAGTTCGAAAGGAGGAAGAGCATGAGTTTACGGTTTGTTTTAGCGCCAGATTCATTTAAGGACAGTATGTCAGCCAAACAAGTGGCAGGCGCAATGGCGGCGGGCATTATCAACGTTGATCCGTCGTCCCACATTGATAAAGTTCCGATGGCTGATGGTGGCGAAGGGACCGTTGACACGCTGGTTGACGCCACTCATGGAAGGAAGATTGACGTCACGGTTGATGGTCCGATTCCTGGTCAGAAGGTGGATTCATTCTTTGGAATGCTCGGTGACGGCAAGACCGCGGTCATCGAGATGGCGAAGGCCAGTGGACTGGAGTTAATTCCTGAAAACCGTCGTAATCCAATGGTCACAACCACGCTTGGGACTGGTGAGTTGATTAGAGCTGCCTTGGATTTTGGCGCCCAAAAAATCATCATCGGAATCGGTGGCAGTGCGACTGTTGACGGTGGAACCGGGATGGCAACGGCCCTTGGCGTCAAGTTCATGGACGAAAACGGAAAGGTCATTATTCCAAACGGATCCTCAATCGGTCGCATCTCCGACATTTCGGTGGCGGGACTCGATCATCGGATCGCCGAGACCGAATTCGTGGTTGCTTCAGACGTGACTAATCCACTGGTCGGAAAGAACGGAGCGGCGCCGGTGTTCGGTCCCCAAAAAGGTGCCAACTCTAGTCAGGTCGTGCAACTGGACAATAATTTAAGAAGTTATGCGCACGTGATTAACGATAAATTAGGGATGGACGTTACAAGCGTTCCTGGCAGCGGTGCCGCTGGTGGTGTTGGTGCCGGACTGATGGTCTTTTTAAAGGCCAAGTTGCGTCCCGGCATTGAGATTGTGGAACAGACGGTCGGACTAGAAGAAAAGATTAAACATGCCGACTGCGTTTTCACTGGTGAGGGCAGTATTGACTCCCAGACCAAGTTCGGTAAGGTGCCCTTTGGAGTCGCCAAGTTGGCCAAGAAATACCATAAACCGGTCTTTGTTGAGACGGGTCACATCGGTGAAGGAATTAGTGATCTGTACGATGCTGGAGTGTCGTCGGTGATTGACATCTTAGACGGAGTGACGTCAATGGAAGAGGCCCTTAAAAGGGGACCCGAAAACATCGAACGTACCACCGAGAATATTATAAGAATTATCAAAGCCAGTTCGAAACTTTAGATTTTAAATAGAAATAAGGTAGAATAAGCGTATGTAGTAGTGGAGTACGTTTACGAAATGGCGGTAGGAAAATGAAAAAATTTTTTTGGAACCTTCTAATTGTGGTCCTGGTCGTTGTCGGGCTTGGTCTGGTCTTTAATTCTCAGATTACTTCATGGTGGGTTGGATACCAAGGCGGACAGAAGGCTAACAGTATCACCAAGCAGGAGGCTAAGCGCGGAAATCAACGTAAGGGTGATTATGATTTTAGTAACGTGAAGGCGGTCGACGAGAACGCCATTATGAAGAGTCAAAAGGCCAAGCAGTCGCCCGCAATTGGCCGCATCAAGATTCCAGACTTAAACATTGATTTACCCATCTTTAAGGGGCTAAACGACGATGATTTAACGATTGGAGCCGGAACGATGAAGATGGACGAAAAGATGGGGGAGAAAAACTACGTCCTGGCGGGTCATCACATGAAGGACCCAAACGTGTTGTTTTCACCGCTATCAAAAGCAAAGGTCGGACAGAAAATCTACCTTTCCAATCCTAGTAAGAAGTATACCTACAAGATTACCAGTAAGAAGATTGTCTCTGAAGATGACATCTCGGTGATTAATGATAATGGCAACCAAAAAGAAATCACGCTAGTCACGTGTGCTTCTGGGAATCCGGGTGAAACCAAACGGTTGATTGTGTCCGGTAAATTAATTAAATAGTTCAAAATAAAATACCGTGTCGTTATTAATCTAATAACGACACGGTATTTTTGTGTCGTGAGTTGATAATATCAATTGTCTTGAAAGTATTCGCGAAGTTTCTTTTCAAAAGATTGGGGTGCCTCTGGGACTGGACTGGTAATCCACATCTCCAAAATAAAGAAAAAGGCCTGAGCCTGCAGATTCATAATCATATTTTTGGGAATCTTTTGTTTAACGTGAAAGTTGGGTGAGTTGTTCATAATGTTACTTTTATACTTTTTCAGTAAAAAAGCCATGAAAATCCCCTTGAGGCTTGGTTTGAGTAGGACACGAATCTGATCGCGATACTTATACACAAGCTCCGGTAGGCAATTAATCAAATTATTGACGTAGGTGTCGTCTGGATCACTTTCCTTATTAAATTCTTCGTCAATTTGATTGCATAATGTGGTTTGAATGTAAGTGATTAAATCATCAATGCTTTCGAAATTATTATAAAAGGACTTTCTTGATACGCCAGCCGAGTCTGTTAGTGATTTCACGTTGATATCAAAGATGCTTTTGTGACTAGCTTGAATTAGAAATTCGTTTGCGATTAAGTCCTTGGTTACATTGGTTGCCATATTTTTCTCCAGAATTTTGATATAAATCATTCTAAGAGAGTTACTCACTAGCGAGAGTTGTTTTAACTCTTTTGGATAATTAAGGCTTTTTACACATTAAGCGACCATTGAATGTGAATTGTATTATAGCAATTATAATATGATATCCTTTATAGTTTCCTGCATGAGTACCGATGTAAACTTTATAAATCAGTTTTTATGTACATCACAAGAAGTATTCTTATTTTTGGACTCGATCGTACATAACAAATTAAATTTTTTTAAAGGTTTCACATACTTGTTCTGGTGGAATTAATTTGATTAGCTGATCTACTAGTTACGTGGGTGCTAGTTGTGATTTCCATGAAACAAAAGTACTTATGTACTTTTTAACTTACTTCTTAGATTGAAAGTGAGTTTTGTTACTGCTTTTAAATATATAGTATTAATGTTACAAAAACATTACATTTTTTGGTGATTATTTACACATAATGAGTATTATGTGGGACCAGACACATGACGTTAGACTAAATAAAAGCTTATTATGACAGTATTTTACACACATTGTGTAAAATACAATTGTGTTCAATTCAATTTCAATTTGTGCAATAATTGCTTCAGGCTTAGTTAGCCGGTAAGTATAGATTAATTTGAAATTAGAAGGGCAGGTTTTTACTTATATGTTTAATCGTGATAGCAAAACACATTATAAGATGTATAAAGCTGGTAAACGATGGCTGTTCAGTGCAATTACAGTCACGATGTTTTCAGCCGGGATTTCAGGCGGAATCCTTATGTCTAACCAACATAATGTGAAAGCGGACGTTACTAACAACGCTCAGATGAATTCACAAAATAGTGATTCGTCTGATAAGCAAGTAACAGTACCGCAAAATCAGACTACCAATGATCCGGCAACTGAACAGAACGTCACCAACAGTGATGACACAGCAAGTAACCAAAATGTTACTGCTGCTCAAGACATAACTAAGAATGATGACGCTTCAGCTAAGCAAACCGATTCATCACAAAATCAGACAACCGATCAAAGTACCACTAAAAGTGATGACACAACCAGTCAAAAAACCGATTCAACAAACTCTGATCAAAACATAACAAAAAACAATGACACCACATCAGACAAGCAAGCTGACGCTGATGCCACTAAAAATGACAACACTACCAATCAAAAGGCTGACTCAGCAAAAGACCAAGCAACTGACCAAGACGCCAATAAGAGTGACGATGCTTCAAGTCAGAAAAATGATGCATCACAGGACCAGTCTTCTGATAAAAAAGCTGATGCCACTAAAAATGATGATGTGGCAAATAAGGAAGCCGATGCCTTAAAGGACCCATCAGCTGATCAAAAGTCTGACCAGGAGGCAGCTACAAGTGATAACACAGCAAATAAGCAAGACGCTGTGGTAGCTGCCAACCAAAAGACTGATGATCAAGCAGCAGCCATGAAGCAAACTGCGGCAGCCTTAGCCACCAATGATCCCCAGAATCAGCTAAAGAATGCCACTACTGATCTTGCTGCTGAACCATTTAAGATCACTGTTAGTGATCCAGACTACAAGTCTTATGGTGTTCCTTGGGTTGATCCAAACTCCGATCACTTTACGTATGGTTTTGTCACTGTGAAAAATGCTGCCAATACTAACAAAGTAAAGTGGATTGTTTGGTCAACTGATCGTACTGGTGACGGAGTTGTCTATGTAAATGAAATTGATGCTGACGGGAACCTTCTTAAAACCTATGTTCTTAATCAAGACGGCGAAGTAGATAACTCCGATTATATTAATGGAATACAGTATAAAAGATGGAGCAATAACTATAGTTCGATGGGATTTGAAGGCGATAATCCTGAACAGTATGTTTTCAGAAAAAACTGGTTCTATAATAACCCAGCCGGAGTGGATGCCAATCTTGGAGCTATGAATTCCTATACTCCAGATAAAGTTACTTCGACAGTTACGTGGACAAATAAGGACACTGGCGAAGTCATGGCTACCCATCAGTTCACTGGAATGGCGGGTCAGTCATATGATATTACCGGCATGCCACCAGAAATTCCCACCACTTATTACATTTCTACCGAGCCATCAAATGCTACAGGAACCATTTCAAGTTTTGGTGTGGTTGGGACTAAGTGGGTTTCACATCTGAAACAAGGTTACGAGGTAACCTATACTGAAACTGATGATCATGGTGGAATGAGTGTTCAATTAACGGATAAAGACGGAAACCTTGTTCCCGGTAGTGATGGTCAGACAACCTACCATATTGATGCTAGTTATAACTATGACCCAACAACTAAACAGTATTCATGGGATATTCCTGGATATGGAGTTGTGGTTCTTACCCCAATTTATGTTCCACAAACCCGTAAGATCGATTATCAAGTTGCTCAACTGGGAAAATTAGTTCCAGTTGATTCCAATGGCAATCCGATTGACAATGGATCCCATGATGTTCCATACGAAACGCAACCAGACGATCCTACTAAAGCACAACAACCTCAATTACCTAATATTCCTGGCATGAT
>NZ_JBWXUT010000007.1:0-17132 GCF_059901545.1 Fructilactobacillus sp. X1R3C1 | reverse complement strand
GCTTCTAATGGCAAAACCTTCTTTGTTCCAGTAACAGTTCTAGCTAACCAAGCCAACATTACAGCTCACGGCATTTCCATTTACGCTGGCGACAATGTTCCAACTGATGCAGCTGCCTATGGAGCCAGTGCAACTAACGAAGATGGAACCCCGGCAACGATTACTAAGATTGATACTTCGAAAGTTAATAACCAAGTGCCAGGTCAGTATCAAGTAGCGATTTCTGCCTCAAACGGCAAGACGTTCTACGTCCCAGTCACTATTTTAGCTAAGAACGCTACCAACCCTGACCAACCCGGAGACAACGGTAGTGGTAACCAACCATCTAATCCAGAAAATCCTGATAACAATGGTGGAAACAACAACAGTGGCAATGGTGAAAACCCAAGTACACCGGATAACCAAGGTGGAAATGGAAACGGTGGTAGTCAAGTTGCTCCCAATCAACCAACAAATAACGCTGGATCGTCGGTAACTCCAGACAATCATGGTGACCACGTTTCAAAGCCTTCTGATCAAATTCCATCAGTTCCTGGTAACGAAGGTCAGAGTTCAACTGCTTCTAATCAACCAATGAATAACGCTAATGAACCTGATAACAGTGGCAAGCAAACCACCACTCCTACTTCAACAAGCCGTAAGAACCAGACTTCAAGCACTAATGCTGGACACCAAATGACTATGAAACATCAAGGCAAGCAAGCTTCTCAAGCAACTAATCAATCAAACCAAAAGAGCGTTAAGAAAAACAAGCACGTTTTACCACAAACTGGGCAAAATACTTCTACTTTCTTAGGGCTCGTTGGACTGGGCTTCATTGGTTCTGCTTTAGCTTTGGCTCTTCGTGATTTAAAGCATCGGGTTAAATAAAAGCTTTTTATTAATGAACGAAAAAGATTTTTGACGAAGGGAGTACGCATCTAGAATTAATGCATAAATATAAAAAAATCGCTCTAAAGGTGCAAAAGCGCGTCAATGAACTTAAGTATTTTTCCGATGCGAGATTGAAGCAACAGACAAAGTACCTAAGGGCCCAATTAAAAAATGGCGCTAAGCTCGATAGTCTGATTGTGGAAGCCTACGCGACCGTGTGTGAAGCGGACCGCCGCGTCTTAGGATTGGCGCCATATTATACGCAAATTTTAGGTGCCGTCGTTTTAAACTTTGGTAACATTGCCGAAATGAAAACTGGTGAAGGAAAAACGTTAACCGCGACAATGCCCATGTATCTACATGGATTAGAGGGCAAAGGGGTCTTTTTAATCACGGCGAATTCGTACTTAGCCAGACGTGACGCGAAAGAAATCGGTCAAGTCTACCGTTGGCTGGGTTTGACGATTGCTAGTGGAGTGCCAGAAGAAGATGGTGACGATGCCAGTCGGAATTTAAAAAAGATCTACAGTTCAGACATCGTCTACACCACCCACAGTAGTCTGGGATTTGATTACTTGTTTGACAATTTAGCGATTAAGCCCGAAAACCAGCACATTAAGCACCTGGAATTTGCCTTAATTGATGAGATTGACTCCATTTTATTGGACCAGGCCCAAACGCCTTTGATTGTCTCTGGGGCACCCAACGTGCAATCAAACCTGTATCAGCTGTGTGAAAACATGATTCAGCAGCTCGAAGAAGACGTTGACTTTCAAAAATCCGAGGATGGTAAAAAGGTCTGGCTCACTGAAACGGGGATCGATAACTTAGAGGAGTACGCCGGAGTTTCCGATTTACTCGCACCCAAAGCCCATGAATTATACCAGCACCTGAATTTAGCGCTGAAAGCGAAGTGCCTGTTTGTCAAAAACCGTAACTACGTAGTGGAAAACAACGAGATTGTTTTACTGGATAAGATGAACGGACGGAAATTATACGGCACCAAATTACAATCTGGTCTTCACCAGGCGTTGGAGGCAAAGGAACACGTCAAAATCAGTGATGATAGTCGCGCCTTAGCTAGTATTACCTACCAAAACCTCTTTCGTCTATTTACCCGACTTTCCGGGATGACCGGAACGGCCAAAACCGACGCTGACGAATTTCGTGAAACGTATCGGTTAAATACGTTTGTCATTCCGACTAATGAGAAAATCATGCGAAAGGACCACCCGGATCAGATCTATGCGACCAACGAGGATAAGATCACGGCTTCACTAAAAGAGGTCCAGAAGATGCGGGCGTTGCATCGACCCATCCTGATTGAGACGGGGTCGGTTTCAATGTCAAAGTTATATTCACACATCTTATTGTCACTAGGAATTCCGCACAACGTGTTAAACGCTAATAGTGCTCCAAAAGAGAGTCGGATCATTGCCGATGCTGGGAAGACGGACTCGATTACCGTGGCGACTTCAATGGCAGGCCGGGGAACTGACATTAAGCTCTCGGAGCAGGCCATTAAAAATGGTGGTTTATTTGTTCTAGGCACTGAACGAATGTCTTCTTTACGAATTGACAACCAGTTACGTGGACGTGCCGGTCGGCAGGGTGAACCTGGTGATACGAAGTTTTACGTCTCATTAGAGGATAAAATCGTGACCGAAAATGCTCCCAAGTGGGTCAAAAAGTACCGGGAAAAATTAGTGAAACATCACGTTACGAGTGCTTTAAAGAAACCTCGGATTAAGAACATCATTAATCAATCGCAGGGAACCCAGAAGAATAGTGAAATTTCCGACCGCCAAAACATTTTGAAATTTGACGAAGTGGTCAAGGCTCAACGCAATTGTCTCTATAAGACCCGGAACGCAGCCATGCGAACGAATGATTTGGATCCTTATATTGATACGGCGATTAATTCGTGCATCGATCATTATTTGCCGCAGTGGAAAAACTACTTTGATATCACCAACTTCATTTATAACAATATCGATTATTCGTTTTTACCGAATAAAAACGAATTAAAGAATCAATGGCGAAACAAAAAGCGTTTAAAAGCCCAGTTGTTAAAGATGATTGATGACAAAAAACGGCAGGTTTATCAGCAATTTAAAAATGATGATCAATTATTAGAGTACAAACGACTAGTGTTATTAAAATCAATCGATACGATGTGGATCGACCAGGTTGATGCATTGGAACAGTTGAAGTTAGCGGTTAGTAGCCGGAACTGGGGTCAACATAATCCCATTTACGAATATCAAACCGAAGCGCGTCGAGCTTTTCACAATATGCGCGAACGAATCTATTTATTAGTACTCAGAAACATATTATTATCAGAAATTGTGCAAAAAGACGACGGAACCATTGATTTGATTTTTGTATAAGTTTAAAAGGAGATTTTTTAGTGAGGCAATTGTTAAAACGGGGATCATTTACAATCTTTTTGTTGGCTTTGTTTGAACTAGGTGGATTAATCCTAATTCCAGGGTTTCAATTAAAAAATTATGCTAGCGCGTTAGATCAAAATGCCTATATCAATTTAATTTCTAGTAACTTTGGTAGTCAAATTACCGTTCCCAGTTTATTTGCCTTGGGATTAGGGCCGTACATGACGGCGCTAATCGTGTGGCAGGTTGTTACAACCGTTGATGACAAGACTACGAGTCGAATGTCGCAAAAGACAACGGGGTACTGGCAAAAGGGAATCACCTTTGTGCTAGCGGCACTTCAGTCGTTAGCGATGGCCAAGTTATTTCTGCGTTATCAACCAGAGACCCTGGGATTTAACGATGAAGCCTTCTTCTGGTTTATTTTCACCGTCCTATTAGCTGGATCAATGCTGATTGTCTGGCTGGCGGACGTTAATAAGGATCTGGGGATTGGTGGAGTCAGTATCTTTATCATTCCGGGACTGGTCAAAAATCTCCCCACGGTTTTAGATTCGGGGTTAAAAAAGCCGCTGAACTTTTCCGTTCTGGGATGGATCGTCATTGCCATCATTGTTATCGGATTTGTCTACGTCACCGTCTTTGTCAATGAGGCCGAATACCGGATCCCCGTTGAAAGAATTGGGGTCAACAGTTTTCTGACCGATTCATACATTCCGATTAAGGTCTTGGTCTCCGGCGCCATGCCATTCATGTTTGCCTTATCATTATTTTCGATTCCGCTGTTAGTGGTGTCAAATTTAAGGGTCAACGCTCAAATTAGTAAGATAATTTCACTTTTATTTTCCTATCATACGTGGCAGGGAATTGTTTCTTACGGGCTCATCATTGTGGTCTTAAGTTATCTATTTGCATTTGTGAACTTTCAACCCAACATCATTGCCAAATCATTAAAAGAGAGTGGCGACTATATTTTTAACTTAGCTCCTGGTAAAGAGACGGAACGGTATTTGACCGGACAGGTTAACATTATGTCTTTTTTAGGAACCATTTACGTGCTGTTGATTGCCCTAGTGCCACTGGTAATCGGTTTATACTTTCCAATTGTGACTAATTTCTCGTTTTTATTTGGGTCGCTGTTTATTTTAATTACCATTTTAGACAGCATTTCCCAAGAAGTTCGGGCTCTAATCTATAAGTATCGTTATCGCATTTTTTAATTATGAGGAGGCTATATGGTTTATTTTATCCCTAATTGGCATCCCTACACGCTGCAGCTGGGTTACAACACGATTATTAGTCAGCTGGCGATTTTTCAGGATAATGACGAAGACTGTACGTTAGTCACCAACAGTTTTTTGCCCATGTTGACGTACCAATTAAATGAGTACGGACTGCTGAACACTCCGTATTGGCAGGCATTGGATGAAATTCAGGATGTGCACATCAAGATTGGCAAGCCGCTCGCGATTGAAGACATTCCGCTGCCAAGTGATTTAGAACGGGTGTACTCCCCACGCGGAATTCAGTTCTTAAGATACGATCAGTTGTATGCCAAGGCGAACTATTTTGCTGAGAAAGTCTTAAGTACCATTGAATACTATCAGGATGGTCAGTTGACTGCGGTGGATTATTTTGATTCGCGCGGTTTTCTATCTCGAAGAGGCATCTACGATCAGGGAGTTCTAAAACAAACCCAATTGTATAATCCGCTTTCGGAGGTGGTCTTAACCATTGCTCACAATCATGATGATTACGTCCAGATTGAAGAGCCCTTTCAAAAGCACTTCGCGCATTCC
Organism: Fructilactobacillus sp. X1R3C1; assembly: GCF_059901545.1. Classification (NCBI taxonomy): domain Bacteria; kingdom Bacillati; phylum Bacillota; class Bacilli; order Lactobacillales; family Lactobacillaceae; genus Fructilactobacillus; species Fructilactobacillus sp. X1R3C1. The sequence continues at coordinate 12,067 of NZ_JBWXUT010000007.1, read as the reverse complement.
CATTATCCCAATTTAACGGATTTAATTAGTGAAGTTTCTAAAAACTATTTTAATCAGGTCAAAACCAATGATGGGATTCAAATCATTGACAATCCGACTAGTGATAGCCTGACTCTGACTCACCAGTTACAAAGTGAGTATCAAGTTGGTAGTTTTTTAACCGATCAAACCTTGATTAATCAAGCAGCTCTAGCCCAGTTAGCTGGCAAGAACAGTGCCATTCTGGTGCCCAATCAACTAATTGCCGATAAAATCAAGCGCACTTGGCAGGATCAGGAACATCCTTTAAATGTAAGGGTCGTTTCGCCCTACGCTGCTCACCTCAACTTGGGGATTAGTAACAGCATGGCGCAACAAATTATTTTTTGGAAAATTAACGAAATGCCCGAAAGGACCGTGAGACGTTTAGCAAATAAGCTGTTGCGCGTGGTTAGTGAAGGTAAGGACAAGGCCATTGTTTTTGACGTGAATGACGAACACATGCGTAAGACCCTCGAACAAGAAATTACGACGGAAATCGAGACGTATTTTGCGGTTTCCTTACAATCAGCCGACTTTTTGTGGGTCAGAAAGTACCTGAAGCTAAAAAAAGAGCATGAACTAACGTCCAAACTACGAAAAAAGGCGAAGGCAAAGGAGCAGCAGGCTAATTGGGAACGATTAGTTGGTGCTAGTGAGACTTTAGACCGGATTCAGATTTACTCTAATCACAACCCAGCCTTCTACCAGCAAAATATTCACAAGGCCCGCATTCTGGTTGATTTGGATCGGTTACCAAGTCCTTATCTGCAGATTAATGCGATTAGCGCCGGCATTCCCCAGATCAACGTGGTTCAAACTGGTTATGTAACTGATAACGAAAATGGAATCATCATCAAAGATGATTTGCACCTCGTAAAGGCGGTTAATTACTTTTTGGATAATTTGGACCGTTGGAACCAGTCATTGGTTGCCAATATCAGCAAAATCGAAAGGTTTTCTAGCGAAGAGATTGTCGCCAGAATTGATGCCATTTTTAAAGAAATGAGGTGAAGTTCATGGCTAAAAAGGGGCTCATTCAACTAGGTGGTCAAAAGTTAAATTTAAATAAAACGTTAGATGACAACTTTAAGTATCAGTATTTTTCATTGGACGATCCTAAGGATGTCTTTTATATGCAACAAACCATCTTGGATGATGAAAAGTTGAATCCCAAGTACAGCAACACGCTTTTTATCCTGGGCAAACAATCGCTGGTTTATATCATGCCGAAGTTAATTGAGGTGCTTCCCGCTAATAACATTATTTACCAGCAGGGCGAAAACTTTTCGGATGAAATTGAGAAGACCCTCAGCTATAAAAATGCGCAGGGGATTGATTTAACGGAACCCGATGAAGTGACTAGCTTCATTAAAGAAGTCTATTTTGGTGGTCAGTTTGGTAGTCGATTGAATAAGGACAAGGTTGAGATTATGTCCGAATTATTGCCTCACACCACCCAAACCGGTTCGGGTCAGGTCAGTTTTCACCACTTAACCTTGCCACATCAGGTTCAAGCCATTAATTTTCAAATGACCCTCGAACAAGATACCGACACCTTAATGGAATTTTGGTCCGAATATAAACTACAAGGGTCAGGGAAGGTGACGTTTAAATTATATTTTTTAGACGCCCAAACCGACAACGTTATTAAACAGTGCACGATTGCTGGATCCGACCTAGACCAACCCTTTACCTATCAGACGCCTAAACAACGTTCTAATTTGTACGTTTCGGTGTTTTTAAAGGGGCAGATTGAGTCGTTTACGCTAAGAAGAATTCACGTCAGAAGACGCCGGCGAAATCTGGGAACTTACATGGTGGGCTCAAAAACGTTGACTGACCAGCAGAATTATAAGGGCGAGATTGCAGCCTATTTTAATCCCGGTGATTTAAAACCACCCCTAAACGTCTACTTCAGTGGATACCGAACCGCTGAGGGATTTGAAGGAGGTCGGATGATGAGTAACATTAGCTCCTCGCCTTATTTGTTGATTGCCGACGAAAGAATGGAAGGCGGTTCCTTCTACATTGGCAGTAAAGAATTGGAACAACAATTAATTATAACAATTAAAAAGTGCCTGGAAAAGTTGCATTTTTCTAGTGATGACCTGGTTTTGTCGGGGATTTCGATGGGGACGACGGCAGCTTTATACTACGCAACTGACCTAAAGCCCGCCGCCGTGATTGTCGGAAAGCCCCTCGTAAATTTAGGAACCATCGCTAAAAACTCCTGCTTGCACCGGCCGTTTGATTTTTTGACCTCACTGGATTTGTTGCTAACGCACGAGGGCAAGACCGACGAAGCGGCCCAAAAACATTTTAATCAATATTTTTGGAATCATTTTAAGACCGGTGACTTTTTCAAAACCATTTTTGCCATCGCCTATATGAAACAGGATGATTACGACAAAGAGGCTTACGGTGAGCTGTTTAATTATTTTAAGCAACAGGAGCAAGCCGTAAAGGTGATCAGTAAGGGGTTAATCGGGCGCCATAATGATGACACCAACGGGATCGTGAATTGGTTTGTCAGACAATACCATAATCTGATGCAGGAAAAGTTTGATAGGAGTTAAGAAATTGGAAGCAATGACCGTTTTAACGTGGGGAAAGTACCTTAATTCAATGGAGCGCTACGGGGCTCAGGTAACGTACTCAAAAACCAAGGTTACCTATTCATCTCCCTTGTTGTCCCCGGGCACTAGCATTTATACCTGGAACTCACAACTGAATTTTCAGAACGTGCGAATGCAGGGCGAGTTGCCAATCTTACTTGGCAATCACAAATATCACATCTTTAGTGATTATACGGCGAAACCAGTTGACTCCGTTTACTTTAAGGTCACGATCTACGATCAATCCCATGATTTTATGAAGGAAATTATCATCAACGGACATGAGGGCGACTTTGAATATCCAGAGCACGCTTCCGAGTACGAAATCTCGTTGGTGGTGAAAGCAAATCAGTCAATCACGTTTAGATACCTCATATTAGGCGAAGCCGATAATTTTAAGGATCTGAATTTTAAAGTGAGCCTCAATTTGAAGTTAACCAAGTTTATATATCCGAACGCTAAGAAGCTGGATATCTACCTTGGACGCCGTGATTCCGGGAGTTGGACGGTTCCCGTTAAAACGAATCGGGCCCAGATCTTTTGTCGGCTTTCTACTGGTGAAATTAATGATCAAGCTAAAGCTGATGCCGCGATGAAGAAGTTGTTTGAGGCCATTAATCAAGATGAGCAGCTGAAAAAAATGGCAACCGAGGTCAGACCGTACGGCTATCCTCTTTCTAAAATTAACCAAGTAAAGGAATGAAATGATGAAAGAACAAGTAAAAAGGATGCAACCAATGAATTTTTTTATTAATCGTGCCATGGGAATTGGTAATTCTGGAGTGGAACATGCGCAGTTTTATCGAGCACGCCGTTTTGATGAAATGGAACTGCCATATCGGTATATTTTTGTGCAATTAATTAACAATTTACACGAAGCCATGGATACCTGGAATCTAAGAAATGACCAAGTCATCAATATGTACGAATATTTTGTGCTAGGAAATGATTATTTACGGCATGGGGTCAAAAAGTTCTATCCATATCAACACGAAACGGTGATTGATGATACCAACACCACCCGCATGCTGAAAATCCAGACGACTTCGGGGATGAAGATTATTGAAACCATGGTGAAGTTTCCTAATAAAAAACATGACTTGTTAATTATGAGTCTGTCTAAGATTGAAATTTACTCCAGTAAGACGGGCGAGAAAAAGGTCACGTTTGACTTTTATGATAACGGTCATAAAGAGACTCTGATCAAAAATATTCACCTCTTCAATCAGGATGGCAAGCAGTTCTATTTTGCAAATGAAGTTCAATTGCAGCGCTACTTTTTTGAACAAGTGGATCGGGCCTACAACCACAATAACAATTGGTTTTTGGATCGTGGCGAAGAAAGTGAAGCGGCCTTACTGTACCCTAAGATGCCACAAAGTAAAGTGGTGGAAGTGGTCCATGCGGATCATTTGTCCGATCGCAACGACCCCCGTTACCCACTGTGGAATAACTACTACGAATATTCGTTAACGCACCTTGATAATATCGACAGCATTATCAGTGCTACCAAAATGCAAACTGATGATCTAGTGAAGGATTTTCCGAATCAAAAAGATAAATTTACTACCATCCCGGTTGGTGGCGTGGATGACAAGGGGACTGGTAAAACCAGGCCGAAACAGCGAGCTAAAAAATTGCGTTCGCTTAAATTAATTACTGCTTCGCGATTAGCTGGGGAAAAGCACATTGATATGTTAGTACTTGCAGTTGCTAAGGTACATAAACAAGGGACTGCAGTTTCTTTAGATATCTACGGTGCCGGTGGTGAGAAGGGTTTGATTGAAAAGACCATCAAAAAAGAAAAAGCGGAAGACTACATTAAATTAAAGGGTCTCTCTCATCATTTGGACGATATTTATCCGAAGTATGATGCCTTTATTTCGGCATCGTTTTCAGAGGGATTTGGGTTAACCACGGTAGAAGCGTTAAGCGCCGGATTACCAGTAATTGCCTACAAAGCCCGTTTTGGTGCGATGGAAATGATAAAAGATGGCGTCAATGGATTTTTACAAGATTTCAAACGGGGCGATAAAAACGTGGATTTTGATGTGAATAGTTTGGCGAAGGGGATTAACCGGTTATTAAAGTCCGATTATGGAAAAGTCCAAAGGGCCACCGTCAGTTCGATGGCTCCCTTTCAAAATCATGTCATTGCGAATAAATGGAAGGAGTTTGTTGATGCATTACGAACTAACCAATAAAATAAACGATCAAAATCCAGTTTGGCAACACCAACGAGACCGAATTCAAAAGAGGAAAGGTCAGGTGATTACGCTAGCGCCAGCCTCTAATTTTCGTGATTCCCTACTAACAAATCAGATCAGTGGTTTTAACGTTGTCGATTATATTGCTGGTCGAACATTAGATATGGATCCCAAAGCGTTTTTGTTTTTTAACCGGGTGCCCACGGTTGACGGGGCCGAAATCTATATGAACGCTGATTTCACGATTAATATCATCGTAAATGGTAATCCAATTGGACACGTCATTTTGTGGCCGAATACTCGCCGCCACGTTAAAGAGGTTGATTATGTTTTTCCAAATGACGAATTAGACTACATCGAAGAATTCGCTAGTGACGGCAAGAAGTTCAGCAACATCATCTACACCAAAGGACAGCCCCAACGGATCGATTTTTATAATGATGCCTGCGTCCCAGCGTTGTGTTTCTATTTTTACAAAAAGCAGCTAAATTGGGTGACCGTTGAAGATTTTGGTTCGTTAAAGACCCAAAAACAGTTTAGAAATTTGGATGAATTTTATGCCGATATGGTTGGAAAATACTTAACGCCAAAAGATTCAGTCGGCATTAGTTACATGGGAGTGGAATTGTGGGCGTTATCGCAGTCGAAATCGCATAACACCCTCTATTTGGACGAATCGCCCCTTAATGATGACGGCAACGTTAAGCAAAATTTGTTGGATATTTTGACGGATGAAATTTCCTATATCCAAGACGTGCATATGAATAAGAAATTCTTAGAGGAATTAAAGGAAAAAGGTGTTCCGACGAAAAAAGTAGTAGTGGATTAGTTTTTAAAGCAGGTGATAAAATGCCAAAAATTAAATTGAAAGAGTTGCAGCAGGATATTAGATTACGTTTTGATGAAGAGAAAAAATACGTTGTTGATGCTTCGGATACTAAAAGTACCGGGAAGGTAATTATGATTATTGTTTCAGTGATTATGGTATTCGTGGTGATCCTTAGTCTGGTCTATAGTTTTATAGCTTTAGCGGGGTAATAAAAATGAATCTTCCTTCATTAGGAGTCGCATATTATGTCGATCTGCATTGTCGAAATAAAGAAATTCCACAAAATAGTGTCGCTGCCGTTAGTATGGACCGGGGGAAAATTGCTGAATTGATTCAGCAACATAAAGTGAAAATAAGTTCATTTTTAGATCGAGTGGGTTTAAGTACTTCGCGTTACTATCGTTGGATTAATTATGAGATTGATATCCCATTTGAATATATTTTTGGAATTAAAAAATTATTGGGAATTTCTGATGAAGAATTTCTGGCATTATTAACTCCATCAACGGATGAATTAATCGATACACTGGCCCTCGCTTCTTTTTATGATACTTATGACTACAGTCCTAGTAAACTTCAAGTGATTTTAAATAATCTCGATAAGTACCGGTTACAGCTAGCATCACCCTTTTTTAAGGTCTATACGTACACTAAGATCATCAGTCAAATTGCCGAGCGGCAAAAGCCTGATGTGTCCACGTTCTTTAAAAGTAACGAGAAGTACTTTAAAGATTGTGATGACCTAACTGATTTTGATATTTATTTAAACGTTTTGGACCTGAATTTGAAGCGCTCCCTATTTCCAAAGAAAAAAATTGATGGTGACTTTCTGGTATTACAGAAGGTCTTAAGCGGATTAAAGAGCACTGATTTAGACCGAATATACGTTTACTGGGGCTTTGCGATTGATTTTGTGATTAACTTTTGCCTTAACCGACAATCAGATCAAGCAATTAAATTTTTAAAGCAGGTTTATCAAGCAATTAATACAAGTGGATCTGGATCCATGGATGGTCATCTGTATAACTGTTATGAGCAAACTTATAGTTTAATAACCAATCAGGTTACTTGTCCAGAATTTTCACAAGAAATTTTACAAAGTAAGTCCGTTTTTAATTATGAAAATGACTATTGGAAGGGAATCCAAAAGTTTATTAAAAGTAAATATTAAGTGAGACGAAAGCGACTGGATTGACGGTAAATCCAGCTGTTTTTGTTTATTTAAATAAAATTTGATTATTTAGTGAAAAAATCGTCCCATTATTGGGAATATGGGCTAAATAATTTCATTTGGATATATAGTAAGACCATCTCAATTTAGATTATTCACAAATTTAAGGGGGAAAGATCTTATGAGAGGGAAAGGAAATAAAAAGCAAAACATTCGTCTAGCACTAAGAGATGATGCTAGAACGCATTACAAAATGTATAAAGCTGGTAAACAATGGATGGTTGCCGGAATTTCACTAATTGGTGGATTACTGGGCGCTAACATTGGAATTGCTTCTGTTTCAGCTAATTCAGTTTCAACAAGTGGCAATAATACTAGTAAAGAAAATAAGGATGCGGATGTTTTACCGAATAAAAACTCCGCAACAATTTCATCAACGTCACAAACCACGTCTTCTGCAGCCGGGAGTCAGGTGGATTCGCAAGCTAAGATTGACCAAATCTCCACTAGTATGAGTGAAGCTTTGTCAACATCTACGTCAGCTTCCATGGCCGCTGCTAATTCCACTAGCGAGAACAAGGTTAGTTCCGATTCTGGTTCGACAACAGCCAATAGTCAGGCTAAGAACAGTCAGACTAAGACCGAGAATCAATCCGAACAGAACTCTAACACTACTAAGGCTGTTCCTAGTTCTGACAGTGAGGCAATTAAGGCTGATACTAATGGTAAAACGACAGGTTCTACTAGCTCAGTTGATTCAACTTCAGCTGCTAGTCAAACGATTAGTGATCAAGTTAAGCCATCAGTATTACAATCAGGCTCACAACTTAATAGTGAGTCCACTATTAACAAGGCCTTAGACAACAGTCAGTCAATCACGGCTGCGCCACAGCTTAACAGCGACAGCAGTAGCATTAGTAAGATGAACGATTCTACTAAAGCTAGTGAGACAACTAACCAACAAGATGTTTATAACCAAGTTAAAGCTGTTGTTCCAAAAGACGCTACCGTTACCGTTGATTCACAAAACCAAGTCATTAACGTGGGCTTAGCCAACGGTTTGACACCCAATACTAGTACTTTAGCAGCCCTAAGTACCATTGGTGAAAACAACAACATGTCCGTTAATATCAAGGACTTAAGTGGCAATAAGAATAGCGATGCTAATAGTACTTCAACTTTGGCTGATAACGTTCTGTCAGACAGTGAAAACGTCTTGGCTAACAATAGTGAGTCAACCAGTCAAAACGTTTCGACATCAACGTCAGAAAGCAACAGTACCTCTACTAGCCAGATTGACCAACAATCTACTAGTGCACAAAATTCAACTAATGAGAAGCAACCAATTGCTAATCCAAATGTGGTCTTAGCATCTCAACAAGATACTTCAACTGTTCACGTTTCAACTGCGGCCCAATTATACGATGAAATCGTGAACGGAACCGCTAATAACATCATCATTGATGATGACATTAACTTTGCTGATTTAAAGAACTTTAATAGTGCACAAGAAGTTGTCGTAACGGTCAACAACCCACGTAATTTAAAGATTGGTTCAGCTGCCGGGCACCATTACACGATTGATTTAAGGGGTTATACCTTTAATGATTGGAGCGGTAACGTTAATAATACGACCGTTGAATATGACAATTTAGACATTTATGGTCAATGTTTTTATGGCTTTATGAGTCAATCAACGTCATATATCATTAATAATGTCAATTACACTGGTGCTCAGTTTATTTACGGAAGAAATGGTTCTGGTGGACCTACTGACGTTACGATCTACGGTAACGTTACCGCACAGTCAGTTCCTTCCTACACGAATAAGTTTTCTAGTAAACCAATTCAAACTGAATCTGGCAGTCAACAAGTAATTGAAGCTGGTTCAATTATCTTTGGCGCTAACTCCAATTTCACTGGAACTAGTTATAGTGATAATGTTATCGAATTAAGTAAGGGTGGCAACGTTAATGGCGACGTTACGTTAGAACATGGTGCTACCGTTACCCTAATTCCTAACAATAATGGTGGTTCTAATGAAAACAGTAGAAATGGTACTGTTTATGGGATTACCACCAAGGGTGGCAATATTAATGTTGAAACAGGTGCTACTTTAAACATTATTTTAAATAATAATAATAGCAGTACAACTAGTTCCCTGGCCGGAGCCATCTATTCCTTTGGTAATACCGCCATTACTGTTAATGGCTCCATGAATATTATTGCTAATGGAAATATTAATCCTGGAAATTCTTCTCAACCAGGTTTGATTTACCTTGGCGATTCTTCTAGTGTCTTGGTTAACAGTGGCGGTAATCTTAACGTTACCTACAATCAATCTGGAAAGACGACTAGTTACCCACAAAGTTTAATTTACTTAAATAATGGTGGATACATCACCGTTGAAGATACTGGGAAAATGTCATTGAAGGCAACGGGGAGCCAACCAGTTATTCTAGTAAATAATGGCGGATCTGCCGGCACGATTACCATTACCGATCCTGAAAACGTTGTATTTGATTTAACTCAAAGTAATGCACAGAGTTTAATTGCAAGCAATCGGACTGTGTTTAGTGTTAAAAATGTATCAATGATAATTGGGAATGAATCCTTCCCAGACCCAACGAGTTATTTGAACTTCGAAATTGGTACAGATGGTAAAATTGGGAAAGTTGTGCTATACAATGTTAATTTTGATGAAGAAGAAAGAATTGAGGCCGTATTAAACGGTCAAAATCAGCCAAATTACCTTCAATTTGGATCTGGTAACACAGCTACGAGTAATAGTCACAGTACTTCTAATAGTCAATCAACCAGTACAATTGATAGTCACAGTGAAAGTGAAAGTGCTTCTACAAGTAAAGTAGATAGTTTGAGCGACTCAACTAGTGATAGCTTGAGTAAGATTGCTAGTAACAGTGACAGTTTAAGTAATTCTACTAGTAGCAGTGAAAGTGCTTCAGTAAGTGAAAGCGACTCAACAATTGACAGTTTGAGTAACTCTACCAGTAAGAGTGGCAGCGACTCTGTAAGTACAAGCGACAGCCTAAGCAATTCAACTAGTAAGAGTGAATCTGTAAGTACTAGTGATAGCTTGAGTGAGTCCACAAGCAAGAGCGACTCTATAAGTACAAGCAATAGTTTAAGCGAATCCACAAGTAAGAGTGACTCTGTAAGTACTAGTGACAGCCAGAGCACTTCCTTAAGTGAAAGTGAATCAACTAGTATTTCAGTGAGCGAAAGTGACTCAACTAAGAGCGATTCATTGAGCACAAGTGATAGCTTAAGCGAATCAACTAGTAAGAGTGGATCTGTAAGTACTAGTGATAGTTTAAGCACATCCACAAGCAAGAGTGGCAGCACTTCCTTAAGCGATAGTGAGTCTACTAGCACCTCAACTAGTGAAGAAAACTCCACAAGTAAGAGTGATTCCTTAAGTACCAGTGATAGCTTAAGCGAATCTACAAGCAAGAGCGGCAGTACTTCGTTAAGCGACAGTAAATCAAATAGCACTTCAATGAGTGAAAGCAATTCAGCCAAGAGTGACTCCGTAAGTATTAGTGACAGTCAGAGCACTTCTACTAGCAAGAGTGATAGCACTTCCTTAAGCGACAGTGAATCAAAGAGCACCTCAATGAGCGAAAGCGATTCTACAAAGAGTGACTCCATAAGTACTAGTGATAGTTTGAGTGAATCTACAAGTAAGAGCGACTCTGTTTCATTGAGTGATAGTGAATCGACTAGTACTAGCGATGAAAACTCCACAAGTAAGAGTGATTCGTTAAGTACCAGTGATAGCCAAAGCATTTCAACAAGCGATAGTGATAGTTTAAGTGAATCCACTAGCAAGAGCGATTCTGTTTCATTGAGCACTAGCGACAGCTTGAGTAACTCGACAAGCGAAAGCAAATCCACTAGTACTAGCGATGAAAACTCCACAAGTAAGAGTGATTCGTTAAGTACAAGCGACAGCCTAAGCGAATCCACAAGCAAGAGTGGCAGTACTTCATTGAGTGGCAGTGAATCTACTAGCACTTCAATGAGCGAGAGTGATTCCGTAAGTACTAGTGACAGACTAAGTAATTCTACAAGTACGAGCGGCAGTACCTCATTGAGTGGTAGTGAGTCAACTAGTACTTCGATGAGTGATAGTGATTCCGTAAGTACTAGTGACAGCTTAAGCGAATCTACTAGCAAGAGCGGCAGTACTTCATTAAGTGGCAGTGAGTCAGCTAGTACCTCGATGAGTGAAAGCAACTCCACTAAGAGTGAATCTGTAAGCACAAGTGAAAGCTTAAGTAACTCTACAAGTAAGAGTGATTCTGTTTCATTGAGTGATAGTGAATCCACAAGCACTTCGACTAGCAAGAGCGACAGCACTTCAATGAGTGAAAGTAACTCAACTAAGAGTGATTCATTAAGTACAAGCGATAGTTTGAGTGAATCAACTAGTAAGAGTGACTCTGCTTCACTAAGTGACAGTGAATCAGCAAGCACTTCAATCAGTGAAAGTGACTCCACTAAGAGTGACTCCATTAGCACAAGTGATAGCTTGAGTAACTCGACAAGCGAAAGCAAATCCACTAGTACTAGCGATGAAAACTCTACAAGTTCGAGCGGTTCCGTAAGTACCAGTGATAGTTTAAGCGAATCTACAAGTAAGAGTGATTCCGTAAGTACTAGTGACAGCCAGAGCACTTCTACTAGCAATAGTGATAGCACTTCATTAAGTGATAGTGAATCAACTAGTACTTCAGTGAGTGAAAGCGACTCAACCAAGAGTGATTCCGTAAGTACTAGCGATAGCTTGAGTGCTTCTACCAGTAAGAGCGGCAGTACTTCATTGAGCGGTAGTGAATCTACTAGCACTTCAATGAGTAATAGCATTTCTACTAGCAAGAGCGGATCTGTAAGTACTAGTGATAGTCAAAGTATCTCAACTAGCAAGAGCACCAGTACTTCATTAAGTGGCAGTGAATCAAATAGCACTTCAATGAGTGAAAGTAACTCCACTAAGAGTGAATCTGTAAGCACCAGTGATAGCTTAAGCGAATCTACTAGCAAGAGTGGCAGTACCTCATTAAGCGGTAGCGAATCAAATAGCACTTCAATGAGCGAAAGTAACTCCGCCAAGAGCGATTCATTAAGCACCAGTGATAGCTTAAGCGAATCTACTAGCAAGAGTGGCAGTACCTCATTAAGCGGTAGCGAATCAAATAGC
>NZ_JBWXUT010000006.1:0-74747 GCF_059901545.1 Fructilactobacillus sp. X1R3C1 | reverse complement strand
ATCATGCCAGGAATATTAGGTAATTGAGGTTGTTGTGCTTTAGTAGGATCGTCTGGTTGCGTTTCGTATGGAACATCGTGGGATCCATTGTCAATCGGATTGCCATTGGAATCAACTGGAACTAATTTTCCCAGTTGAGCAACTCCAAAGTCAATTTTCCGTGATTGTGGCACATAAATTGACAAAAGGATAATTCTACCGTATCCATCAATACTCCAAGAATACTGCTTGTTAGCAGGATCATACATATAATTTGCATCAATGTAATAAGTATCTTGACCATCACTACCTTGAATTAAATTACCATCTTTATCAAAGAGTTGAACTTTCATACCACCATGATCATCAGTCTCAGTATAAACAAGACGATAACCCTCTCTATAATATTCAGTCCACACAGTACCAGGAACACCAAAGTTTGAAACAGAGCCGGACGCGTTAGTAGGTTGTGTAGAAATATAATAAGTGGTTGGGATTTCTGGTGGTAATCCACTTATCGTATAATGTTGACCAGCAATTCCCTTGTAAGTTTTAGTAACCATTACTTGCCCGGTATCACGGTTAGTCCATGTAACTACTTGATCAACAACCTCTGGAGTTATAATTGACATCTGACCAAGTGGAACAGCACTATCACTAGAATTGTTATAGAACCACTCTTTAATAAGTGAATAACCATCTGGTTGGTCGGCATTGAAACCAACTCCAGTATTATGATCATCCCACTTGTAGTAATGCAATCCATCAACGTTAGTGGAAGACAAAGTTGTACCATTATCCTTTAATAGATAAGTTCCAATTACATTACCATCAGCATCAATTTCGTTTACATAAACAGTTCCATCACCATTACGATCAGTTGACCAAACTAACCACTTAACTTTGGTTGTGCCTTCTGGGGCATTAACACTTACATATCCGTAAGTATAGTGCTCTTCATCAGGATCGACCCAAGGAACTCCTAGTGCCTTATAATCTGGATCTTGCATGTCAACGTTGAATGGTTGTCTTTCGGCAAAATTGGTAGTTGCAACTTTAGCTTGACCATCATCGGTGGCTAAAGCTGCCGCCGTTTGGTTTTTGACTGCTGCTTGATCATCAGTCTTTTGGTTGGCAGCTACCGCAGCGTCTTGCTTGTTTACTGCGTTATCACTTGTAGTTGCTTTCTGATCGGAATTTTGATTTGCTGATTGATCTTTTAATGCATCGGCTACTTTATTAGTAGTGTCATCATTCTTAGTTTCGTCTTGTTTAGTGGCATCAGAGTCAGCTTTTTTATCAGTTGATTGATTCTGTGTGGCATCTTTCTTCTGGTTAGAAGCATCGTCGTTCTTGGTGGCGTCTTGGTCAGTCTGCTTGTCAGCTGATTGATCTTGTGCAACATCTTTCTTTTGGTCAGATGCATCATTATTTTTAGTGGCGTCTTGGTCAGTCTGCTTATCTGATGTGGTGTCATTATTTTTGGCTATGTTTTCATCAGAGGACTTATTTTGTGATGAGTCGGTCTGCTTAGCTGAAGCGTCATCATTCTTGGTAACATTTTGATCAGTTGTGTCGTTTTGTGATGAATTAGCCTGTGTATTTGCTGCCTCATCACTCTTGGTGACGTTCTGTTCAGTTGCCGGATCATTGGTAGTCTGATTTTGCGGTACTACAACTTGCTTATCAGACGAATCACTATTTTGTGAATTCATCTGAGTGTTATTAGTAACGTCCGCTTTCACATTATGTTGATTAGACATAAGGATTCCGCCTGAAATCCCGGCTGAAAACATGGTGACTGTAATGGCACTGAACAGCCATCGTTTACCAGCTTTATACATCTTATAATGTGTTTTGCTATCACGATTAAACATATAAATAAAAACCTGCCCTTCTAATTTCAAATTAATCTATACTTACCGGCCTACTTAGCCTTAAGTAATTATTGCACAATCTGAAATTAAATTGAACACAATCGTATTTTATACAATATGAGTAAAACAAAGGCATGCATGGCAGTGTTTTCCACGATTAACCAATGCATGGAGGTAATTGTTTCTCATTGTGTGTAAATAAAACGAAAAATCGTAATGGTTTTGTAACATTAGCTGCGTAAGTCCAATGATAGCAACGTAATTCTCACTTTTTACTAATAATAATTTTAAATGTTAATTAATGATTGTACATAATGAAAATGACAGCCAAATTCAACGCCAAGTATAGCAACAAGATACTCCGCAAGCCCCGTTTACTCGCACTATGTGAGAATTACCGTGAAAATTAATTTGCTAATAAATTATTAGCAAAACATAAAATCATTCCTTGTGATGTTTACCAACATTGGTTTTTACTGGATTACGTGGCTGTTTGTGAATAAAATTATAAAAGAAATCACATTATATTAATTATAATTAAATTCACATTCATTATTCTCTTAATGTGTAAAAAGCCTTAGTTATCCGAAAGAGTTAGAACAACTCTCGCTAGTGAATAATTCTCTTCAAACGGTTTGATGATAAACGAATTTCTAAAAAAAAGGATTCATACCAATTTAAATCGGTATGAATCCTTAGAAGTATAAATTTATATAAAAAGTCTAAATATTATACGACGCTTTATTATTGCAAATTGCTTTTTTCCCATCTAATTATTCGTTATCAAGGTCACTGTCGATGTCATCTTTAACATCTTGGGCTTTGTTCATAAAGTTCCCCTTACTGCTTTGTAGGTCACCTTTGATCTTATCCATGGTGTCACCAGAGATAGCACCCTTAATTTGCTGTGCCTTACCTTGGGCAACGTCACTCAAGTTATCGATGCGGTCAGCAATATCGTCTAAATCATAACGATCTTCAAGTACTAAGTAACCTAACACGATGTTTGCACCCAAACTAAAACCTAAAAGTAAATTCTTCATAATGACCCTCCTAATATTGATTAATAATTCAATATAATAGTATCATGCCTGTAAAATAATAACTAGTAAAGACTTCCCCCCCATTAAGATATTAATTAAGAATTAATCCAAAAAAAGACACCTCATTAATTTAAGGTGTCTTAATTAATTTTATAGTTTATGAGCAAATGCCAGCATAATCATGTTAATTCCTGCCACTAACAGGACAATTCCCACAATTATAGCTAAAACCTTAGCAGCTAGACTGGGGTCTAACAGTAAGAAAATTCCTAAAAATAGTGTAATAAGATCAAAAACAAGTGACGTCCAGAAGACCCCACCGTTAAACTTACGAATGTGATCAACTACAATCAACTGACAGATTGAGTAAACCAGAATCCAAACTGCAAATAGGATCCCTAGGGTAAAGGTCCCAGCATGAACGTTAAACAGGAACAATAGTGCTAACAAGATTTCAATCGCACCACCAATTAACATCGTAAAACTTCGATAGCCAATTTCTTGACTTAACTTTCGATAGACCCAAATTGATTTTACCCCGGCAACTAATGCAACGACGGCGAATATGATCGCCAAGACAGCAGCACTAGCAGTTGGATGAAAGAACATCAAAACGGCGGCTAATAATAAGACAACGCCAAATAGACATTCAAACCAATCGAATCCCCATTTTTTATCTTCGTACATCATAAATATGACCTCCAATAGTTTGTTTCAACCATATTTTACCACATCTACTTTTGCTGATGCTGTTGAGCTTCAATAGTTCGCTTAGTATCACGCTCTAAGACTGGTTTTAAATACTCGCCGGTATAACTATTTTTCAGTTTAACAATCTGTTCGGGTGTTCCAGTTCCAACTACGTATCCACCAGCTGCTCCACCTTCAGGACCTAAGTCGATCACGTGGTCAGCCTCTTTAATAACGTTTAAATTGTGTTCAATGATCAGAACGGTATTTCCCTTATCAACAAGTTTAGAAAGGACCCCAATTAATCGCTTAATGTCGTCAGTATGAAGTCCCGTAGTGGGTTCGTCAAGAATATAAAAGTTATTTCCAGTTGAACGCTTATGGAGTTCAGAAGCTAACTTCATTCGTTGTGCTTCTCCACCTGACAAGGTATTAGCTGGTTGACCTAATTTCACGTAACCAAGTCCCACGTCAGAAATGGTCTGCAACTTTCGCGTAATCTTTGGGATGGCTTTGAAAAACTCTAACGACTCATTCACGGTCATGTCAAGAACTTCAGCGATATTTTTTCCCTTGTATTGAATCTCAAGCGTTTCAGAATTATACCGTTTTCCATGACAAACTTCACACGGAACGTAAACATCGGGTAGAAAGTTCATCTCAATCTTCAAGATTCCATCACCATGACAAGTCTCACAACGACCACCCTTGATGTTAAAACTAAACCGTCCCTTTTTATACCCGCGAAGTTTGGCCTCGTTAGTTTGGGCAAACAAGCCTCGAATATCATCAAAGACTCCAGTGTATGTAGCTGGATTACTTCGAGGGGTTCGGCCAATCGGACTTTGATCAATACTTACTAGTTTTTCAATGTTCTTCCATCCAGTGATTGATTTATACTTACCTGGTTTTTCCGAATTATGATTCAGCTTCTGGGCCAAGGCTCGTTTTAAGATATCATTAACCAACGTAGACTTTCCGGAACCAGAAACTCCCGTCACCACGTCAAACTTACCAAGTGGAAATTTAACGGTAATGTCTTTGAGATTATTTTCTAAAGCACCCTTTAGGGTGACGTTTTTGCCGTTCCCTTTTCGTCGTTTTAAGGGAACGGGAATAAACTTCTTTCCAGAGAGATATTGACCAGTTAATGATTTCGGATTTTGAGCCACTTGTTCTGGAGTCCCGGTGGCAACAATCTTACCACCCTTCTCTCCTGCTCCTGGACCAACATCGATTAAATAATCGGCCGAACGCATCGTATCTGAATCATGTTCAACGATAACTAACGTATTTCCTAGATCACGCATCTTTTTCAGGGACTTAATTAAGCGATCATTATCACGCTGATGAAGACCAATGGATGGTTCATCAAGTACATACAAAATTCCTGAGAGATTTGAACCAATCTGGGTTGCAAGTCGAATTCTCTGTGCTTCACCACCAGAAAGCGTTCGGGCTGATCTAGACAGAGTCAAATAGTTCAATCCAACGTTTTCCAAAAATTCTAGCCGGTCACAGATTTCCTTAATAATTGGATGAGCAACAACCGTATCTTGTTCACCAAAAGTAAGGTGACTAAAGAATTGGCGTTCGTCAGCAATATTCATATCAGAAACTTCCCCAATGTGTTTACCATCAATTTTAACGGCCAAGGCCTTTTCGTTTAGACGGTACCCATGACAAGTCTGACAAGTTAATTCTGTCATGTACTTTTCCATTTGTTCTCGAGTGAAATTACTGTTGGTTTCATGATAACGGCGTTTAACGTTGTTAAGGACTCCTTCAAAGGGAGCATCAACATCACGAACTCCACCAAAATCACTCTTGTAGTGAAAATGGAACGTTTTCCCCTTGGAACCATTCATCAATAGATCACGCTGTTTCTTTGGTAATTTACGGTATGGAGTATCCATATCAATATTAAAGGCTTTACAAGCCTGCTCTAACATTGCTGGATAGTATTTTGAGCTAATTGGATTCCATGGTTCAATTGCTCCCTCATTAAGCGTCTTATCTTGATCTGGGACCACTAAATCGTTATCGACTTCCAACTTAACTCCTAATCCATCACATTCAGGACATGCTCCATATGGGGCATTAAATGAGAAAAGACGTGGTTCAAGTTTTCCAACCGTAAAACCACAAATCGGACAAGAGTAATGTTCCGAAAACACCATCGGCTCTCGCTTACCAAGAAAGTCGGCAATGGCATATCCGTCACTTAGACGTAAAGCTGTCTCAAGTGAATCTGACAATCGTGAATTAATGCCGTCTCTAACGACAATTCGGTCAACTACCACGTCAATGTTATGACGCTTATTTTTATCTAAATCAAAATCTTCGGTCGCATCATGGATTTCACCATCTACTCGGACTCTGACGAAACCTTCGCGTTTAATTTTTTCAAAAACTTTTTTATGTTGTCCCTTTTTATCACGGACAACTGGTGACATAATCTGCAACTTAGTGCGTTCAGGGAGGGCCATGATTTCGTCAATCATTTGATCGACGGATTGACTAGTAATGACCGTTCCATCATTTGGACAAATTGGCGTCCCAACTCTTGCCCACAATAAACGCAAATAATCATTAATCTCAGTGACAGTTCCAACGGTTGAACGAGGATTTTTTGAAGTTGTTTTCTGATCAATTGAAATGGCTGGACTAAGTCCCTCAATTGAATCAACGTCAGGTTTATCCATTTGACCCAAAAATTGTCTAGCATAAGAGGAAAGACTTTGGACATAACGGCGTTGACCTTCAGCGTAAAGAGTATCAAAAGCTAAAGAACTCTTACCTGAACCAGATAAACCGGTCATTACCACCATTTTATTCTTGGGGACATCAACGTTTACGTCTTTTAGATTATGTTCACGGGCGCCTTTAATTTTAATGACGTCATTTGCCATCTAACCACCTCACTTTTTCTTTTTCTCACCCTTAAGCTGCATCACGGTATCCCTTAAGTTAGCAGCTTGCTCAAAATCAAGTTTTTTGGCTGCCGCTCTCATTTCGTCTTCTAAATTATCAATCATTTCCTTTTGATCCTTAGCACTCATTTGGTCAAAATCGGATTCAACAAAGCTTCCATTAGTATTATCATCGTTGTTTTTCTCTCCCTGTTTATACGCAGAAATGGCCTTAGGAATTGGTTTGATAATGGTCTTAGGGGTAATGTTGTGTTCCTGATTGTACTTCATCTGAATGGAACGACGACGGGCAGTTTCATCCATCGCGTACTTCATCGAATCGGTAACGTTGTCCGCGTACATAATAACATGTCCGTGTGAATTACGAGCTGCTCTTCCAATTGTTTGTACAAGGGAACGTTTATCACGCAAAAAGCCTTCCTTATCAGCATCCAAGATTGCAATCAATGATGTTTCGGGAACGTCAATCCCTTCACGCAATAAGTTAATTCCAACCAAGACGTCAAATTTACCCAAACGCAAATCACGTAAAATTTGGGTTCTTTCGAGGGTTTTAATATCACTGTGCAAGTATTTTACTTTAATTCCCAAATCTTTTAGATAATCGGTTAAATCTTCTGCCATCTTCTTGGTTAAGGTCGTAACGAAAGTTCGCTCGTTATTTTGAACTCGTTTATTGATTTCACCCACTAAGTCATCCATCTGATCCTTAGTAGGACGGACCTCAACCGTTGGATCAAGTAGGCCAGTAGGACGAATAATTTGTTGGACAACGTGGTCAGTCCGATCCTCTTCGTAAGGTCCGGGAGTAGCTGACATATAAACAACCTGATTAACCCGTTTTTCAAACTCAGGTAACTTTAATGGTCGATTATCAAGCGCGCTGGGAAGTCTAAATCCATAATCAATTAATTGCTGCTTTCTAGCCTTATCACCGTTAAACATTCCACCGATTTGCGGAACCGTTCGATGTGACTCATCAATGAACATCAAATAATCTTTGGGGAAAAAGTCCAATAATGTGTATGGAGCTTCGCCAGGTTTCCTGCGGTCCATATAACGAGAATAATTCTCAATTCCAGTTGTATATCCCATTTCACGCATCATTTCAATGTCATAGGTAGTTCTTTGTTTTAGTCTTTGAGCTTCAAGTAGTTTGCCCTTTTTCTCAAAGTTAGCAACCTGTTTTACCATTTCATCCTTGATTTCAGGTAAAGCCACATCCATTGTTTCCTTGTTAGTCAAGAAGTGAGTGGCAGGAAAAATTGTAATCTGTTTTCGTTCACCGATAACTTCACCAGTCAACGTGTCAACTTCAGTAATTCGGTCAATCTCGTCACCGAAAAATTCGATCCGATAGGCATGTTCATTTCTAGAAGCCGGAAAGACTTCTACTACATCCCCGTGCACACGAAAACGACCACGTTGAAAGTCAATATCATTTCGATCAAACTGAATATTAACTAGTTGACGCAAAAAAACATCACGCTCTAACTGTTGCCCAACGTGTAACGAAACCGTATGGTCCTGATATTCTTTTGGACTTCCTAAACCAAAGATTGAGGAAACTGAAGCCACAACAATCACATCATTTCGTTCTAGTAGAGCACTCGTTGCTGCGTGGCGGAGTTGATCAATCTCGTCATTAATCGAAGCATCCTTTTCAATATAGGTATCACTGGAAGGAACATAGGCCTCAGGCTGATAAAAATCATAATAACTCACAAAATATTCGACCGCATTATTAGGAAACAACTGTTTGAGCTCACTATAAAGTTGCCCAGCTAAAGTTTTATTGTGCGATAAAACCAGTGTTGGCTTGTTAATGTTCTTAATGACATTTGCCATAGTGTAGGTTTTACCAGTTCCAGTAGCACCCAAAAGGACCTGATCACGATCTCCATTTTTGATTCCTTGAGTCAATTCCTTAATGGCTTCAGGCTGATCACCAGTTGGAGTAAATTTCGAAACTAGGTCAAAATTATTATTCGTTTTTTTAATCATATTGGCACCTCTTCTTAAACTCGGAAAAAAAAGAGAAAGCATTAACTTTCTCCCGTTACTTATAATAATTCTAGCATACGAACATACTTTCGCAAAGCAATTAGACCAAAGCTTCCATACAAAAAGAGCAGATCGACTCTGCTCTTTTTCGTTTAATCTTTAGTTTTGAGTTCCTCAACATAATTGAAGACGCCCTGACCTGCAGTTCCGCCATCGCCGACTGCAGTCGTAATTTGACGTAAGTGTTTCTTTCGCACGTCACCAACCGCAAATACACCAGGTATCTTAGTTTTCATTTCATCATCCGTGTCGATCCAACCTTGTTCATCTGTGATGCCAAGGTTTTTGAAGGCAGCTGTCATTGGTAAAATACCAACGTAAATAAACACACCAGAAGCTTTAATATTAGTGGTTTCACCAGTCTGGTTGTTTTTAACCGCAACCCCGGTTACTTTTTGACCGTCACCTTCAATATCAGTAACGTTACTGTTCCAGACAAAATCGATATTGTCCTTATCAAAGGCCCGCTTCTGCAGAATCTTCTGGGCCCGAAGTTGATCACGTCTGTGAATGACCGTAACGTGCTTTACGATATTGGATAGATAAGTAGCTTCCTCAATCGCAGAGTCACCGCCACCAACGACAACAACGTCTTCGCCTTTAAAGAAGGCACCATCACAAACCGCACAGTAAGAAACACCTTTCCCACTGTAGTCTTGCTCACCGGGAACTCCGAGTTTCTTGTACTCAGAACCAGCACCAATAATTACAGAAGGAGCCTCATAGTCACCGTCTTCAGTCTTAACAATCCGCTTATCGCCATCAATGTCAATGCCCGTAACGGTTCCGTAGCCATACTCAGCACCAAATTGAGTACTCCCATCGTACATTTTTTTAGATAGATCTGGTCCTAAGACTGATTTAAATCCGGGATAATTCTCAATTTCGGCGGTGTTGTTCATCTGTCCACCATAGATCCCACGATCAAGCATTAATACAGATAGTTCGGCTCGTGATGCATACAATGCTGCCGTCATTCCTGCTGGACCAGCACCGATTACAATTACATCATACTTTTTTGCCATTATATCGCCTCAATCATTATTTATTGTTTGTTACTTTCTTTAACTCGTCAAGAACTGGTTCGTAGTTTGGTTGATGAGTAATTTCTGGAACTGCTTGGCAATACAAAATTTTGCCTTCAGCATTTACCAAGTAAACCACCCGAGCTAAGTGACCAAAAGCCGGGATGTATAAGTGCATGGCTTTTCCAAATGAACCATTAAAATCAGAAAGAATTTCCATGTTGTTAACACCGTGAGCGGCACACCAATTTTTTTGGTATTCAATTGGGTTATTTGAAATGGTAACAAATTTAATTCCCTTAAACTTTGATGCTTCCTGGTTAAAACGAGCAGTTTCTAAACTACATACCTTTGTCTTTAAGTTAGGAACCACACTAATCAACGTTGTCTGACCCTTTAAATCATCAGTCGTAACATCTTTCCCTTCAGCATTTTTTACGGTAAATTTTGGTAGATAATCGCCAACCTTTGGTTGATCATCACCCATTAACCATGATACTGGTAGTCCACCTAATTTAATTTTCATAACCAAAAACCTCCTTGACTAATATCAATTGTACAAAATTATATTATCATAAACTGAATTAAATGTTTAATCATTATACTTCAAAATAAAAAATGCCGGCAAAAGTCGGCATTTTAATCTAATTTTTCTGTTGTTCGTCTTCCTTAGTCAGCTTTTGACCAAGGTTCTTAATGTATTCACGTAATTCTTGCTCAATTTCAGGGTGTTTTAAACCAAAGGTAATGTTAGTCTCAAGCCAGCTAAGCTTATTGCCGGTATCGTAACGATCACCCTTAAACTCATGAGCAAACACTCTTTGAGTTTGATTTAAGGTATTGATGGCATCGGTTAGCTGAACTTCATTCCCCTTACCTGGCTTAGTGTGTTCCAAAACGTCAAAAATCTGTGGAGTTAACAAGTAACGTCCAATAATTGCTAAATCACTAGGAGCGTCCTTAGGATCTGGCTTTTCAACGAAGTTTCTCACATTATAAAGTCCCTTTGAAACCTCGCTAACTGGTTCAATTACTCCGTATTTAGAAGTCTCTTTATGAGGGACTTTCATAACGGCAAGGGTTGAAGCTCCCGTCTTTTCGTAACTATTCATCAATTGTTTGGTGAGCGGAGTCGTATCTTCCATCAAGTCGTCTCCAAGCATAACCACAAATGGATCATTTCCAATGAAACTTTTGGCCGTTAAAACAGCGTCGCCAAGTCCACGTGGATAAGATTGTCTAATAAAGTAAATGTTCATATCATTAGTCTTCTGAATTGACTTGAGCATCTTTTCTTTACCCTTTTTTTCAAGGTTTTCTTCAAGCATTACGTTTGAATCAAAATGATCTTCAATGGCACGCTTGCCCTTACCAATCACAATGACAATGTCTTTGATTCCAGAAGCCTTAGCTTCTTCAACAATGTATTGAATGGTTGGAATATCAACAATTGATAACATTTCCTTTGGAAGTGCTTTCGTTTCAGGTAAAAATCTTGTTCCTAAACCAGCGGCAGGAATAACAGCTTTAGTTACTTTTTTCATCTTCTTATATACCCCTTTTAGAATTAACCTTGTTCTGAACGTCCCTCTCTAGACATTAGATTAGAAATCGCGTCAGAAACGGTTTCTTCATTATTAATTACTGCATGAATTGCGGATGTAATGGGCATTTCTACCCCACGTTGTTTTGATAATTCAAATGCAGCTTGATTGGTGTCGATTCCCTCGATTACCATGCCCATGTCTTTAACAACGTCATCCAATTTCTTACCCTTGCCGAGCTGATAACCAGCCCGCCAATTGCGAGAATCAGAACTAGTTGCGGTGACAATCACGTCACCTACACCAGACAATCCGCTAAAAGTTAATGGGTCCGCACCAAATGATACACCTAAACGTGATATTTCCGCAATACCACGAGTCATGAGGGCAGCTTTAGCATTGTCTCCATAGCCTAAACCCACCAAGGCTCCAGCTCCTAATGCAATAATATTTTTCAAAGCTCCACCAAGTTCAACCCCAATAATGTCGTTATTAGTATAAATTCTGAAATAATCATTCATGAATAATTTTTGAAAATGCTCAGCAGATGGCATATCATCACTGGCGACCGTAACTAAGGTAATATCACGTCTAGCAACATCTTCAGCTTGACTAGGTCCAGAAAGGGCTGAAATCGACTTACGATTCTGAGGATCAATTTCTTCTTGCAATACCTGAGACATTCGATCATAGGTACCCTTTTCAATGCCTTTACTTCCATGGATGATATACGGTTTCATTTCTAACTTGCCCAAAATTTTGTTAGCTTGATTTGCAACCGAACGAGTTGCCTGTGATGGAACAATGAATAAAACATCATCGACTCCTTTAAGTGCCTCTTCCATGTCAGCATAAGCTTTCATCTCTTTTGGAAAGGTAAAGTTCTTGATGTAATGGGAGTTAGTGTGCTGATTATTTAACTCATCCACCTGTTCCTTGCTTTTCGACCAAATTTTAACTTCATGCCCATTTTCAACTAAAATATCGGCGAGCATGCTGCCCCATGATCCTGCACCGAGTACTGCAATTTTTTCTGTCATTATTTAAATTATCTCCTACAAATCACTTAACTACCGTAGTACCAGACTAACTGGTCGTTTCGTCTACGATAAATTAAAACAAATAGTGCTACTACGAATAATACAATGGAAAGCAACTGTGATACCCGGATTACGCCGAATAACATTAAACTATCGGTCCGCATGCCCTCGGTGAAAAAACGTCCAAACGAATACCACATCACGTAACTTAAAAAGACTTCCCCACGCTTAAAGAACTGCGGAGCATGTCTCATAATCATCAAGACAGCAAATCCTGCTAAATCCCAAAGTGACTCATATAAAAACGTTGGCTGGCGGTACGCCCCGCTAATAAACATTTGATTGATGATAACGTCAGGTAAATGTAAATGCTGTAAAAATTGAAGTGATGTTACCGCTCCAAATGCTTCCTGATTCATGAAATTACCCCAACGGCCAATTCCTTGAGCCATAATGACGGTTGGAGCGGCAATATCTAAAATCTGCCAGACTGACAAATGATGTTTAAAACAAAACCACCAGATAAATAATCCAGCCCCGATTAAAGCTCCATAAATGGCAATTCCACCATCCCAAATTTGAATAATCTCATCTAGATGATGGCGATAATAGCTCCATTGAAAAACCACATAATAGATTCGAGCCGAAATAATCGCAATTGGAATCGCCCACAAAATCAAATCATATAAAACATCTTCATTTAAGTGTTGTCGCTTAGCTTCTTTCATTGAAAGGTAAACGGCAATCAAGACAGCGGCAGCGATAAAAATACCATACCAGTGGACCGCAATTGGTCCGAGATGAATCGCAACTGGATTTAATGCCAATATGCTAAACACAACTTCCACTCCTATTCAGGATCCTTATTAGCATCTTGGCTAATATCTTTCTTATTTTGTTCAACTGCTTGTTCTTCGTGTTTTTGCTCCTGGTTGTTTTTAGAAGCATTTTCTTTGATCAACTCATTTAAGTTGTTATCAAAGACCTTAGTCGCATCGTATCCCATTGAACGAGCCCTAAAGTTCATCGCAGCGGTTTCAATAATAATGGCTAAGTTTCGTCCGGGTTTTACCGGAATCGTCAATTTCTTCAAATCAACGTCAAAGATTCGAGTTGTTTCACGGTCGGTCCCAAGCCGATCATACTTAGTATCCTTGTTCCACTGGTCCAAATGAACGATTAAGTCCACTTTTGATTGGGAACGAACGGCACCGGCACCAAACAGGTTCATTACATCAATAATTCCAATCCCACGAATTTCTAGTAAGTGATTAAGAATCTTGGGAGCTTGACCAATCAAGGTTTGCTCATCTTGTTGATAAACCTCAACTCGATCATCAGCAATTAAACGATGACCACGCTTAACAAGTTCTAGCGCCGTTTCACTCTTACCAATTCCAGAATCACCGGTAATTAAAACACCAAGTCCATAAACTTCAACCAAAACACCATGAATGGACTTTCGTTCGGCTAACTTAGCTTCAAGGTACGTCGTCATATTACTTAGAATTCTAGAGGTGGTTAACTTTGAACCTAAGATTGGAATGTGAGCCTTTTTGGCGGCTGCCACTAACTGCTCAGGTGGTTCTAGTTGAGTAGAAATAACAAATGCAGGCGTTTCTGGTTGACACATTTTGGTCATTACTTCTTTTAATTTTTCATCACTCATTCCCTTTGCAAATGAGGTTTCAGTTATCCCGAAGATCTGAATTCGCTTGGCTGGGTAGTAGTTAAAATATCCAGTCAATTCCAGTCCCGGACGTGAAATGTCACTAGTGGTAATGGGACGGTCTAAATATTCACGACCCCAAAAGACACTAAGATGAGTGTTCTTTACTAAATCAGCTACCGTTACACTCTGAGCCATTGGACCTACCTCCAAATAAAATTAATTTACTTAATTCTAACACAATCAGACCTAATTTAGGCGGTTCTTAATTTTATGCAAAATAAAAGAAGCGCCCATTAACTAGGTGCTTCTAACTAATTATTTTGAAACATTTCAATTCCGATCTCATGCGGTGAACCATCGTAAATTGCCGTTTCTTTAATCTCTAATTGATTCTTACGATTTTTAACCTTCATGTGAACAAAGGTCGGATCATCTTGTAAAGCAGAATACAATTGACTTTCCGAATTTACCGGAACGTTGTTAACTTCAACAATTAAGTCACCCGTTTTAAGTCCCATCTTATCGGCTGGAGTGCGGGGTTTAATCCCAATGATTCGGATTCCGTCAACCGCTTGACTAATCTGATTTCCGGTCTTTCGGTCAACGCGATGGAAGTGATACATGATGATTACATAAACCACTACCAATAAAGCAATCGCGATAATAACGTAGTAACTATTTCTCATAAAGTAAGCGCCCGCCGTTAGTAAAATGGCTAACAATGACAGTTCTCCAATTGCGTTTGAAATCCGTGGCATTAATTCATTTGGCAAATGGTTAACAAACTTGAAGCGAAAACCAATCAAAAACGGAACAACCAAGAAAGTTACATGTGCACCAAAAATATTAAAAACTGGCCACATTGGTACGATCGTTTCGATTAATTTACCAGGAATCATCAGTACCAGCGGAATCACAGCTAACTCATTGTATCCATAAGATGCCACTCGGTTCCCGCGCCGATTCTTTGAAACCTGCGGTGAGTTAATTGTCTTACCATTCATCTTCAAAAAGATAAACATTAGAACCAGCATGATTGTGATTAAGGCTAAGTAATTGGCCGATCTTGATGCGTTCATATTCACGGCACCAATAAAGTCGCCACCCTTAATCATCGGGATTGAATAATCATTGAAGAAGACCCCAACAAAAACTGATCCAAATAAAATCAATGTCGGCACTAAGATTCCTGGGATCAGTAAACTAATGGCGATCAATAATTCATATAATAAAATCCAATTTAAGGACACTTCAATCCCAACCAAAGCAGTTAAAATTGATCCAACAATTCCCAGCACAATTAATGATTTAAAAAAGACCCATCCTTCGTGAAATTTAGGGTTAACAGCACTTTCAAATAAGCGTCGTTCTCGATTTACTCTTCGATTGTAAACGAAGAAAACGCGAATAAGTGCAAACCAAAAAGCTGGCATAAAGACAAAAAACAAAATATTAGTCGCAACTGACATAATGAACTTCCTTTTTCGTTATTTTGGGTTCTTCTGTTTTAAATTCCACTGCAAATACGCGTTAATGAATGGATTCAAATCACCATCCATCACTGCTTGACCATTACCAGTCTCATAATTGGTCCGATGATCCTTAACCATTGTATAGGGATGAAAAACATAAGAACGAATTTGTGAACCCCAACCAATATCAAGCTGCTTACCCTCAATCTTGGCTTTCTCTTCTTCTTTTTTCTCTTGTTCACGTTCGTACAACTTTGATTTTAACATATTCATCGCTGTAACTCTATTCTGTAATTGTGAACGTTGGGCCTGACTTGAGGTGACAATTCCAGTTGGTAAGTGGGTAATTCGAACCGCTGAAGAGGTTTTATTAATGTGCTGACCACCAGCCCCACTTGACCGAAAAACATCAATCCGGAGATCTTCTGGGTTAATGTCAACGTTCACAGTTTCATCAAGCTCTGGCATAACATCAACAGAGGCAAACGACGTATGACGCCGCCCTGCTGAATCGAAAGGTGAGATCCGCACTAACCGGTGAACGCCTTTTTCTGATTTCAGGTAACCATAGGCGTTGGTTCCAGATACTAAAAATGTCACACTGTTGATCCCAGCAACGTCACCCGGTTGATAGTCTTCAACTGAAACCGAAAAGCCGTTTTGTTCGGCCCATCGTTGATACATCCGAAATAACATGGAACCCCAGTCTTGTGATTCAGTTCCACCAGCTCCAGGATGGATCTCAACAATTGCATTATTTTCATCGTATTTCCCATTCAAAAGTAAACTCAGCTGATAACTACTAAGTTCCTTTTGGGTCTTGGCTAATTCGTCATCGAACTCTTTCTTTAAATCATCATCACTAACTTCTTCAAGGAGTTCGAGGTTAACCTTTAAATCTTCCACCTTTTTAGCCAGTGAATTAAAATTATCATATTTTAATTTTAATCGATTGTTCTCATCAATTAATTTCTGGGCTTTTCTTTGGTCATCCCAAAATCCCGGTTCAGCCATTTTAGCCTCATTAACCGAAATATTTTCACTTAGTTGATCCAGGTCAAAGTGACCCCCTAAAGCCAGCTACGGCTTTTTCAATCTTTTCGACCTGTCCACGTGCTTCACTTAATTCCATTTCATACTCCTGAAGATGAAAAAACGGAGACCAAAAGTCCTCCGTTCTTAAACTATCTTTCCATATTTTGTCTGATCTCAGCTTTCATAAACAACCTAGTGACATCGTAGTCAATATCAGAGACCATTTCTTCAAACATTCTAAATCCTTCACGTTGATACTCAACTAACGGGTTTAATTGACCATAACCACGAAGACCGATTGACTCTCGTAATTGGTCCATTGAATCGATGTGGTCAGTCCAGTGTGAATCAACCACCCTAAGCACAACCACTTTTTCAAATTCAAGCATCTGTTCTGGATCCTGGAGCTCTTTTTCTTTCTTATCATACTCAGTATCAACGAGTCCCATCAAGTATGCCTTAATTTCATCACTTGATTTTCCCTTCAAGTCATCAATGCTAATTTGATCGGGACTAACTAATGAATTAATCGCAAAATCAAGGATGGTTTGGAGATCCCATTTCTTTTGATCTCCCTGAGTGTGCAAGTTGACAATTCGATTAACCGTTCGTTTGATCATTGGCATAATAACCCACTTAAGTGACTTATTTTCGTCAATCACCTTACTACGCTCACCGTAAATCACGTCACGCTGTTGACGCATCACATCATCGTACTTTAACACGTTTTTACGTGAATCATAGTTATTACCTTCAACTCGTTTTTGAGCCGATTCAACCTGCTTCGTGATCATGTGACTCCGGATAACCGCATCATCGCCCTCAACCTTCATTGAGTCAAGAATACTTTTAACCTTATCAGACCCAAATCGACGCATCAAATCATCTTCAAGTGAAAGATAGAATTGGGAATAACCAGGATCACCCTGTCTTCCAGAACGTCCACGTAATTGATTATCAATTCTTCGTGACTCGTGTCGTTCGGTCCCGATAACCGCTAATCCACCTAATTTGACCACTCCAGGTCCAAGCTTAATATCAGTTCCACGACCGGCCATGTTGGTTGCAATGGTAACAGCTCCCTTTTGACCGGCGTTAGCAACAATGTCAGCTTCTTTGGCATGATTTTTCGCATTCAAAACTACGTGAGGAATTTTTTCTTCATCAAGTCGCTCTGAAAGATATTCAGAAGTTTCAACCGCAACCGTACCAATCAGGATTGGTTGTCCCCGTTTGTGTAAATCTTTAATTTTGGCAATAACAGCGTCAAATTTTGATTCCAAACTTGGATATAAAACATCTGGCTCATCAATTCTAACAACCGGTTTATTGGTTGGAACCGCAATGACATCCATGTTGTAAATTTCTCGAAACTCATCCTGTTCTGTCTTAGCGGTACCAGTCATTCCAGCTAACTTACTGTACTGTCTAAATAAGTTTTGATAGGTGATGTTAGCCATCGTCTTGCTTTCTTCTTGGATGGTAACACCCTCTTTAGCCTCAAGTGCTTGGTGAAGCCCATCTGAAAAACGACGACCTTCCATGATTCTTCCGGTAAAGGAATCAACGATTAAAACCTCGTCTTTTGAGACAACATAGTCTTTATCCTTTTCCATCACGTAATTGGCACGTAAAGCCTGATCCAAATGGTGGGTTAAAGCAGTGTTTTCCGTATCGTAAAGGTTATTTAAATTGAAGTACTTTTCAGCTTTTTCAATTCCAACATCCTTCAAAGAGACCGTTTTAGTCTCTAAATCAACTTTAAAATCCGTTTTAGGATTTAGTGTCTTGGCAAATTTATCTGCCTGCATGTAAAGCTTGTTTGACCCACGAGCTTCACCAGAAATGATCAATGGGGTTCTGGCTTCATCGATTAAGATCGAATCAACTTCGTCGACGATGGCAAAATTAAGTGGGCGTTGAACCCGATCTTCTTTATAAACCACCATGTTATCCCTTAAATAATCAAATCCAATCTCACTATTAGTTGAATAAGTGATGTCGCTATCATAGGCAGCTCGTTTTTCTTCCGGATTCTTATCAGCCGAGTTCACCCCGACCGTTAAGCCCAGCCAATTGTATAACTGTCCCATTTGAGTGGCATCACGTTGTGATAGGTATTCATTAACCGTAACGACATGAACACCTTTCCCTGATAAAGCATTCAGGTAGACGGGCATTGTAGCCGTTAACGTTTTCCCTTCACCAGTCTTCATCTCAGCAATATTACCCTCATGAAGGACAATTCCACCCATAATCTGGACTCGAAATGGATTTAGTCCGAGCACTCGTCTGGCACCTTCACGGGCAACCGCAAAAGCCTCAGGTAACATGTCATCTAGGCTTTCACCATTTTGATAACGCTTTTGAAATTCTGGAGTTTTAGCTTGTAATTCTTTATCACTTAATTTTCGATATTGTTCTGAGTATGAGCTGACCTTATCGGCGAGCTTTCCTAATCGTTTCAGTTCGCTTTTGTCGCTTTCAACCCATTTCTTTAAAAGGTTTGTTGCCATTGATTGATTTCTCCTCTAGTGTCTAAACCGTTTTTGTTTCTCGAATTCTCAGCCTATTTTCTTATTCTAACATTTTATCAAATCAATTAAAAATTCATCACAAAAAAACAGAAATATGATATTTCTGTTTTTTCTAACGATCGGTTTTAATTAACCCATAGTCTCCATCATGTCTTCGATAAACAATATCAGTGGTGCCATCGGTGACATCAACATAGACAAAAAAATCATGCCCAATCAAATTCATCTGAATAATGGCATCTTCCGAAGTCATCTTCTGTAAAGGAATCCGCTTTTTCCTAACGATCTTAGATTCGGCTAATCGTTTATCGGGATCATTAAAAACGTGAGATAACTTATGCTCAGTTAATTCTTCATTTACCTTTGAGCCATATTTATCGATCTGTTGCTGGATATCGTGAATCGCGATATCAATGCTTTTGTGAATATCATCAGAGTTGCCCTCACCTCGCAGTAAAAAGTTCGGTAGGATAATAGTGATTTCAGCTTTGATTCGTTCGTTAGAATAGTTCATAAGATCAACATGAGCAGTCCCTTTCACGTTTGCATCAAAACGTTTATCAATTGTTTTGACGTGATGATTAATGTAATCACGGAGATCACTGGTGATTTCAACATCATCACCTCTTAATTTAGTTTCAAGCATTATAATCTCTCCTATGCTTAGTATCATTGTCTTCAAACGAATCTCTTATAACTATTATAAATTCTAATCGATTAAATAACAATCAATACTAACGTGCAAGGGTAATACTTGAGACTTTCTTAACCCCATACGAATATAACAGTTTGGCCGCTAAGTGCAGGGTGGTTCCAGTCGTATACACATCATCAATCAAACAAACCTTTCTCCCACGTAGGTTGTTAGTCGACCACTCCGGCTCAACGTAAAATGGTTGTTTTAAATGCATCCTATCAAATTTATCTTTTTTAGACTGGGGTAAGCCCTTTTTTGACACCGCTCCTAAGACCTTTTGATATTTCACACCAGCTAACCACCCCTCAACCTGATTAAACTTTCGCACCTCAAACGTTTTCTTACTAATCGGGATGGGAACAATCATACCGCCGTCGTTATGGTCAAATATAAAAGACTGAAACTGACTTTGAAATAGTCGCCTTAACCGATAATCACCCTGAAACTTGTACCGAGTCATATAATCACTCACTTCATCATATGGAAACAACGCATGATTAATTAATTTGGGACCAGATTGATCTTCCCAAATTTTACAATCATCACACAACTCTAATTTCACTTGCTGCTTGCCACAATCTGGACACGCCGTTTTTAAATCAATGGGACAAAAAAGTTTTTGACATTCATCACACATAATTGGCGGGACAAAGGAACGAAAACTTAAAATAAAGGAAATGCTCACATCACTTCTAATAATTTGATTACACCATAAACATTTATTCATGACTTTTTAATTTCATCCCTCTGCGATTCATAGCCTTAATCTCATTTTGGGCGCTAGTAATTCGTCTTGAAAAACTTCCCACAAAAAAATCAACGTTACCGGTCGGTCTGGTCTTTTTTCGGCCCACTCTTCCTGCCATCTGAACTAATGACGACGTAGAAAAGACCTTATCGTCGGCCCCCAGTACCATTACATCAATATCCGGAAAAGTCACTCCTCGTTCTAAGATGGTCGTAGTCACTAAAAATAACACTTGCTGGTTACGCATGGCTTGAACCTTTTCCATTCGTTTCTTGTCCGCCGAATAAACACATTCCCATACCTTTGAACTATGGATTTGTTTACTTAAGATCCGATCAACCACCGGTAAATCTTTGATCTTAGGAACAAACAATAAAAATCTTCTTCCAATTGCAACGTTACGCTGACACATTTTAATTAATTGATGGGGTAACCTTCCCTTTGATAATTGCATCCGCCATTTTCTTGACAAGTGAACTTTAATCACAGGCAATAAATGACCATGAAACCGAATCGGTAAATAACTCATATCTCCATTTCCACGCGTGATTTGGGTTCTCAGTCGTTTACTTGGAGTGGCACTTAACATGATTCTTTGTCCCGTAGTCTTTAAGGCATGCTTTACGGCAAACTCCAGGTTAACGTTGTTAACGAATGGAAACGCATCAACTTCATCAATAATCAACAAATCAAAAGCATGAAAGAAACGCATGAGTTGGTGGGTCGTACAGACAGTCAGTTGACAATAATGGTACTTGTCTTTACTTTTACCATGCAATAAAACCATATCAAGGTTAGAAAAAGCCGCTTTAAGACGCGGATAAAGTTCCGAACACACGTCCACTCTGGGAGAAGCAATGGCAATTCGAAATTTACGTTTAATTGCCCATGTTAATACCGGAAAAAGCATCTCGGTCTTACCAGCCCCAGTAACCGCCCACAGTAGATGATCACGGTGATGTTTTACTGATTCAATCATCCTTAACGCACAGTCTTTTTGATTTACAGTTAGCGTCCCATCCCAAGTCAAAACATTACTTGGAACCACAAAACGATTTGTTTCTAGGACACTAACCAGTTTCATCGACGAATCAATTCGTCCCATTTCGATGCAATTGGAGCAGTAAAAAATATGATTGGGAAGTTCACATTTTGATTTTTCACAATTGAATCCACATCGGTTACAATGAATAGTAGTTTGATTAACCGTTACCGCTAATTCAAAATTAAGAAGTGAATTACTTAAAAGCATCGGGTCAATCAAAGTGCTTGGCGTAAGTCTTCCCATTAGTTCTTTTTGATCTTTGATCATTAACTATCCGCCTCCACTTTTAAATACGAAGAACAGGAATAATTTAATGCAAAATTCTTTTTTAACCATTAAACAAGCTGGTAAAAATGAAATTATTATCAAAAAATCAAAGTTTATTGCTTCCGTATCTCGTGTCACGGACGAAGCGAGTGCTCAAGCATTCATCGCCAGTATCAAAAGCCAAAATAAAAAAGCCAACCACAATTGTTTTGCCTATGTTATTGGCCCAAATGATGATGTCCAGCGAGAAAGTGACAACGGCGAACCTAGTGGGACTGCTGGAGTTCCAATCCTAGATGCCATTAAAAACATGGAGCTTCATGACACAGCCATTGTAGTAACAAGGTACTTTGGTGGAATCAAACTAGGTGCTGGTGGTCTCATTCGAGCATATAGTAACTCGGCATCGGATGTTATTGAAAGCGCTGGGATCAGCAAAATGACGCTTAAAACTGCGCTTACTATCTCAGTATCCTATAAGTTAAATGATAAGCTCCAATATTTTCTTAAACAAAATAATTTACCAATTACTAACGTTGAATATGGCACTAGTGTTCGAGTAAGTACCGCCATTTCAAATCATGTGATTGATAATTTCAAAACAAAAATCAACAATTTGCTTGCAGGAGACGTTCAATTCAAGATTGGTAAGGAAGCCTATTTTGAGAGTCCAATTTAGTCTAAAAAGAGTAGTTCAACTTCAATGAACTACTCTTTTTTGTTTGGTTTGGTTTTATGTTTTGCCTTGGTTTTAGTGATTTCGGTTTCGTGATTAGCCTTACTGGTTGTTCCAGTCACAACGCGTTTAATCAAATTAAGCAAGGGTTGCCGGTTCTTTCCGACTAATCCAATGGCTTCCACAAAAAGCTCAATCCCAATCAAAGTGGCAACCGTCAACAACACTGATCCCCAGAAACTGGACAACGGATAGAGTAAAGAGATGAAAGCAAAAATGAGCGCAATTCCATAAATTACTAAAACGGTTTGCCGGTGGGTCAAACCAATCTGCATCAACCGATGATGTAAATGGTGCTTATCAGCGTGAGAGATGGGCTGTTTGTTCAAAATCCGCCGTAAAATTGCATAAGCGGTGTCCGAGATTGGGACTCCCAAAATCACAACGGGAATAATGACCGATATGAAGGTGGCGTTTTTAAGACCTTGTAAGGAAAAGACCGAGATCATAAAGCCAATTAATAGGGATCCGGTATCACCTAGATAGATTCGAGCTGGGAAAAAATTATACGGTAAAAAACCCAAACAGGAAGCGGCAAAGGTGAAAATCATGATTGATACGTAAACGTTACCGACGTTTAAAAAGAATAACCCGATGATTCCCATGGTAGTCAGAGCAATAATGGCAATCCCCGTCGCTAGTCCATCCAGTCCATCGATTAAATTAATTGAGTTCGTAATCCCCAGAATCCATATCCAGGTAATTGGTAGACTTAACCATCCCAGACTAACATCACCAAAGAATGGGAGCGTAATGGAGCTCATCTGAATGCCCGCAAAAATGTACACCCATAGTGCTGCTAGTGAGATCCCAATCACCTTTTGTCGTGGCTTCAATTCAAAAATATCATCAATGACCCCCGTCATAATGATAATAATTTCTCCGCCCAGAATTCCCCACAACTTACTAGATGGAATTTGGTTTCGCAAAAAAACGCAAGTCGTAATGGTATAAGCAATAAAAATTGCCAGACCACCCAACGTTGGCATTGGAATTTTATTTACACGTCTTTTATTCGGTTTATCAATGGCGCCAATTTTGAATGCTAAAATTCTGATAAAAGGGGTTAAAACCGCCGACATTATCATCGTTGCAAACAAATAGACGAATATTTCAAATTTCAATTAAGTATGGCCTTCCACGATTAAGTTTATATTCAATTATACAAACGGAAAATAACAAACACAAGCTTCCCTTTATTTAATTTAGTGATAATTAAATCTAATGATAACAATTAAAATTTTGGTTTGTTTTTTAGTTCATTTCATATATTATATTAAATATAGAAATAGCTAAATCAATCACATACTTTTGAAAGGAGTCAAACATGCAAAATAAAGAAGAAAAATCTCAAAAAGATGCTCCATTGTTAACTCAACTCGGTATCTTTGGGGTCATTTTATTCGTCTCAAGTCTAATCTCAGCACTCTTTCCAGCCAACTTTCCAGTTCCAACCCCAGTAATTGGGTTGGTGATATTATATTTGTTATTGATCTTTAAAGTCATTAAACCAGAACAGGTCGAAAAGGTCGGATCATTTTTTATTGGAATCCTAGGATTCCTTTTTGTCCCTTCTGGAATTCAATTAGCGGCCTCTCTCGACATTATGAAACATTCTGGCGTCAAACTAGTGATTATGATCATTATTTCGACAGTCGTCATGTTGGTGTCGGTGGCTTTAGTTGCTACTTTTTTGATATGGACCCGCAATAAAATTTTTGGCAAAAAACAAGACATCGATAAGGAGTAACCAAATATGCAAACGGAACTATTAAAATTTTTAGGCAATCCAATGTTTGGAATTGCTCTATCATTGGTGGTCTATCTGATTGGATCATTTCTATTTAAAAAATTTAACGGCTTTTTTCTTTTTCAACCATTATTTGTTGGGATGGTGCTCGGAATTTTTGTTCTCTGGTTAATGAGCAAAGCAACGGGGATTAACATTACCTGGATTTACACCAACTTGTATAAGCCAGGTGGTGATATTATTTTTTGGTTCCTCTTCCCTACCACGATTGCTTTCGCAGTCCCACTCTTCAAGCGAAACGACATCGTGAAAAAGTACTGGTTTGAAATTTTGTTATCACTAATAATCGGTTTAACCATTTCGGTAATCATCATGTACTTTGTCTCCAAGTTAATTGGATTAAACAAGTCGGAAATTGCTTCCATGCTTCCGCAGGCTGCCACTACCGCAGTTGCAATGCCAATCGCCCAAGGCATTAACGGTGTGCCAGCAATTACCGCTATGGCATGTATTTTAAACGCTGTTATTATTTACGCACTTGGCGACTGGATCATTAAAATATTCAGATTGAAGAACCCCATCGGAATTGGATTGGGGCTTGGAACGGCAGGACACACCCTTGGATCAGCTAAAGCCCTTGAACTTGGTGAAGTTCAGGGCTCCATGGCTGCGATTGCGGTGGTCATTATTTCGGTGGTCGTTGATATCATCGTCCCACTATTTGCTCATATTGTGCACCTTTAAATCCAAATCAAAAAAGCTAGGCTATGTTTAACATAGCCTAGCTTTTTGTTCTATTATTCACTTAAATGATAGTTATACGTCGATACAATGATGTCCTGACGTGAATTCAAGGCACTTCTTAATCGAACAGCAGTCTGATTATGAAGGACTTGTTGCCAGTAGTGTTTTGGTACAAACTGAGGAACCAGAACCGTCGTAGTATAATTACGATCCTCATCCTGTTTCGCAATAACATCACAGAAACGAAGCACTGGATCGACAACCGAACGATACGAAGTATGAATATCGACAAATCGAATG
The DNA here is from genome assembly GCF_059901545.1 of Fructilactobacillus sp. X1R3C1. NCBI lineage: Bacteria > Bacillati > Bacillota > Bacilli > Lactobacillales > Lactobacillaceae > Fructilactobacillus > Fructilactobacillus sp. X1R3C1. The sequence continues at coordinate 49,549 of NZ_JBWXUT010000006.1, read as the reverse complement.
TCTGGATACTCTTCCTTAAACTTCGTTGAAATTTTCTCTTCTTTTTGCGGATTATCGGCAAACGAAACGTGCATGGCAATGACATTGTCACCAATCGATCTCGCATAGTTAATTGCTTGTCTAGTAACTTGGGTAACATTTCCCACTAACACGATTACCGTTGAACCAGCATAGGTATGATTCTCATAATTCGGATCAGTTGAAATACGAAGTTGCTCAGCAATTCGCTGATAGTGAAGATGAATTTTGTAAAACATCAAAAGGAGCAACGGCATGATAATGAGATATGGCCAAACGTTTGCAAAATGAAGTGCAAACAGGAAGAAGACTAACATCACTGAGATGAACGCTCCAATAAAATTAATGACAGCCTTCACCGGCCACAAGCCATCTTTATTTCTGAACCAGTGAACAATCATTCCAGATTGAGACAACGTAAATGGAACAAACACACCAACAGCATAGAGTGGAATTAAGAGATTAGTTTTACCTTTAAAGAGGACAATTAAAACAATCGCACCTAAAGCTAACGAAATAATTCCATTTGAATAACCTAGTCGGTCACCCTTATCCAGGTAGGCATGTGGCAAATATTTATCTTTAGCCATGTTGTAGGCCAAAATTGGAAAGGCAGAGAAACCAGTGTTAGCAGCAACAGCTAAAATCAAGGCAGTTGCAAGCTGAAGTAAGTAGTACATGATTCCGTGACCAAAGACATTGGTACCAATCTGTGATAAGACGGTATCTTTAGCGTTAGGAATAACTCCCATGTAGTAACTTAGAAAGGTAATCCCAGCAAAGAAGATTCCTAAAATAATGGCCATGATACCTAATGTATTGGCAGCGTTCTTTCGTTTTGGTTGTTTAAAGTTTGGAACCGCATTACTAATGGCTTCAACTCCAGTTAACGATGCTGAACCAGATGAGAATGCCTTAAAGAATAATACCAAGGTCATTCCCTTAACTGAGGTATTCAGTGGAGCATACGCATGATAAGTAATTTTATTAGTTAAAATATTATAAGCACCAACAATGATTAAAATGATAATCATCACAATAAATAGATACACTGGAATAACCAGGAATGAAGCTGAATCATGCATTCCACGAAGATTCAAAATCATGATAAATATTACAATTAAGATTGCAATCGGAACCTGATAATTATATAGCGCAGGGATGGCAGAAGTAATCGCTTCAGTCCCAGAAGTCGTTGAAACGGCAACCGTTAACATATAATCAACTAATAGGGACCCACCAGCAACTAAACCAGCAGTGTCACCCCAATTGGTTCGGGCAACAACGTAGGCACCTCCACCAGATGGATAAGCATAAATAATCTGTCGATAAGATAATGTGATTGCGGCTAACAGAACCAACACTAGTAGTGCGACCCACATTTGATACATTAATGCCGCGGTCGATAAGGTAATCAAAACGGCAGTAATCTGTTCAGTACCATAAGCAACTGATGATAAGGCATCAGATGATAGCAATGCTAAACCTTTGAACTTAGTGAGAGATTGACCAGAGCCTTCCGTTGTCTTAAGCGGACGTCCAATAATTAATCTTTTTAAATACCGCCACATTTAATCCATACTCCTTTAATATGTCATATTTAACCTAGTAAAACCGTAATTTTAAAGTCAAATGCAATTGTACTACATTAAACTAGATAATTCATCATAATTGGAAATAAAAAAGAGTCCATTCGGACTCTTTTTTATTAAAACTTAAATTACATCATTCCACCCATTCCAGGTTGTTGTGGAGCAGCTGGTTGATCATTATCATTTTTTGGTTGTTCGGCAACAACAGCTTCAGTAGTTAATAGAAGAGCTGAAACAGATGCAGCGTTTTGAAGTGCTGAACGGCTTACCTTAGTTGGGTCAACGACACCAGCTTTGATCATGTCTTCGTACTTGCCAGTCAATGCATTGTAACCAATGCCTGGTTTTTCGTCTTTCAAATGATCAACAATAACTGAACCGTCAATCCCAGCATTTTCAGCAATTTGTCTTACTGGTGCTTCTAGGGCTTTAACAACAATGTTAATTCCAGTTGCTTCATCACCTTCAGCAGGGATTTTATCAACGTCATTCAAGATGTTGATAAAGGCTGTACCACCGCCGGGAACAAATCCCTCTTCAACAGCGGCTCTAGTAGCATTCAAAGCATCTTCAATTCGGTACTTACGTTCTTTAAGTTCAGTTTCAGTGGCTGCACCAACTTTGATAACAGCAACTCCACCAGCCAACTTAGCTAAACGTTCCTTCAACTTATCACGGTCAAAGTCAGAATCAGTGGCATCAATTTGTTGTTTGATTTCATCAATTCGTTTGTCGATAGCTTCTTTGCTACCCTTACCTTCAACGATAGTTGTGCTGTCTTTAGTAACGTTAACCTTATTAGCTTGACCTAATTGATCAATGGTAGTGTCTTTTAGATCTAATCCAAGATCAGAAGTAATTACAGTACCACCAGTCAACGTAGCAATGTCTTGGAGTTGTTCTTTACGACGATCACCAAAGCCAGGAGCCTTAACAGCTACAACATTAAAGGTTCCACGCATCTTGTTCAAAACTAAGGTTGGAAGAGCTTCTCCACCAATATCATCAGCAATGATCAAGAGTGAACGACCTTGTTGTACGACTGATTGAAGTAATGGCAAAATGTCTTGGATATTAGTGATTTTCTTGTCAGTAATTAAAATGTAGGGATTATCTAGGTTAGCTTCCATTTTTTCTTGGTCGGTAACCATGTATTGTGACATGTATCCACGATCAAATTCCATACCCTCAACAACGTCTAAACTAGTGTCAACACCACGTGATTCTTCAATCGTAATAACACCATCATTACCAACTTTTTCCATTGCATCGGCAATCAAATTACCAACCTTTTCGTTAGCTGATGAGATTGAAGCAATTTGAGCGATATCTTCCTTGCTAGTTACTTGGTGACTCATCTTGTGAAGACTATCAACGGCTGTTCTAGTAGCTTTTTCAATTCCTTGACGAACTCCAACGGGATTAGCACCGGCAGTAACGTTCTTCATACCCTCTTTAACAATTGCTTGGGCAAGAACAGTAGCGGTAGTAGTACCATCACCGGCAACGTCATTCGTTTTAGAAGCAACTTCAGATACTAACTTAGCACCCATATTTTCAAAGTGATCTGGAAGATCAATTGCTTTAGCAATGGTAACACCATCATTTGTGATTGTTGGATCTCCAGCTTTTTCTTCTAGAACAACGTTACGTCCCTTTGGACCCATAGTTGTTTTTACAGTGTCAGCTAACTTGTCAACACCATTTAACATCGAATTTCTAGCATTTTCAGAAAACTTAATTTCTTTAGCCATTATTATCACCTCATATTAATTAATTTATTTTTATTATTTAACGATTGCAAGTAAATCTTTTTCGTGCATTACAAGGTATGGAGTACCATCATATTCAACCTTTGTCCCTGCATACTTATCAAACATGACCATGTCGTCTTCTTTAACAGAAGGGGCAACTTTTTGTCCGTTATCAAGAACTCGACCCTCGCCTACAGCGACAACTTTACCCATCTGTGGTTTTTCTTTAGCGTTATTTGCTAAAACAATTCCACCGACGTTTTTTTCTTCTGGTTCTTGCACTTCGACAATTACGCGATCTCCTAATGGTTCTAACACGTTAATCCCTCCAATAAATATCTTTATTAAATTTTAGCACTTGCACTTATCAAGTGCTAACTTACATTCTTAATATATTATTTTTTCACAACTAATGCAAGAACTTTGCCCGATAAAAATAAAAAAGCATCCAAAATTGGATGCTTAATCTTTATCATAATGATCAATAAAATAGATCAATGTTTGCAGTTCATTAGTCAAATCAACATTATGAACTCTAATTTCCTTTGGAACCGATAATCGGACTGATGTGAAGTTTAAAATTCCTTTTACACCCGCTTTGGCAACTTGATCAGCAACTTGTTGAGCAACTTTACCAGGAACTGTGAGAATCACAACACTGATTTGTTGATCTTTAAGCTGTTTTACCAATTGATCCATTGGGTAAATTGGAACCCCACCTTGAATGGTATTAACATTTTTAGGATTAACGTCAAAAGCAGCGGAAATTCTAATATTACTATCCATGTGGAAGTTAAAATTCAAAAGGGCATGACCCAAGTTACCAACACCAATCAATGCTACATTGGTTAATTGATCTTGGTTCAAGATCTTCTTGAAAAATTCTAGTAAACTGTCTACGTCATATCCATAACCTCGCTTACCAAGGGCACCAAAATATGAAAAGTCACGACGAATTGTAGCAGAATCCACTTGAATTGCGTCGGCCAATTCATTTGATGATATTCGTTTCTTTCCACCGTCATGTAAAATATTTAAATAACGATAGTAAAGCGGCAATCGTTTCGCGGTTGCACGTGGAATTTTTGTCTCAGCCATTTTCAAATCTCCTATTATTATTGTCGAGATTAATAAGTCACAAAATTAATTCTAACATAAAGAAATTGTTTGTGAAATAATATAAAAATGAAATCAGCTGAAAAGCCCTACAGGGCAGGATAAATTAATTTAATAATTTGTTGTTAACGATTTATTTTTCATTTTGAGCCCACTCAAATTCTAATCCTGGATCAGCATTTAGTGAAGCTTTTCCTTTTTCCTGATGGTGCTGCATTGCCGCTGCAGCAGCTCCTATCATAGCTGCATTATCTCCACACAACTTAAGCGGAGCCTTGACAAATTCCACATTTTCCTTACTGGCAATCGCATCTAGTCGATTTCTAATGCCCTTATTCGCGGCAACTCCGCCAGCTAAAATAAACTCTTTTACAGGATAATTTTCAAGCGCACTTTGTGATTTTTTTGCCAAAACGTCCACTACGGCAGCTTCAAAACTAGCAGCTAAATCGTTCTTATTTAGAGTCTTTCCAATCTGATCGGCATGGTGAACGGTATTGATAAAAGCACTTTTAAGTCCACTAAAACTAAAATCATAATTACCATCTGATTCCATCGCGCGTGGAAAATTAAAAGTATCCCTTCCCTTTTGAGCCATTTTGTCAACAGTTGGACCAGCTGGATAATTAATTCCTAAAACTCTCCCAATTTTGTCAAACGCTTCACCTGCGGCATCGTCTCTAGTCTCACCGATGATTTCAAACCTACCTTCTGCAGGCATAAAAACAAGCTCCGTATGACCACCAGATACCACAAGTGCCATTGCCGGAAACTCAATTGGCTTAATAAAGTTAGTAGCATAAATATGTCCTGCAATGTGATTAATTGGAATGAGGGGTAGATGATGAGCCCAAGCTACCACTTTGGCAGCGGTGACTCCAATCAAAAGTGCCCCAACCAATCCTGGGCCATAGGTCACAGCTACCGCCGTTAAATCATCGTATGTGACGTTTGCACGTTTCAAAGCATCATTTATACAAATGGTAATCTCTTCAATATGATGACGACTAGCCACTTCTGGTACCACACCACCAAATCGCTGATGACTTTTAATCTGAGTTGCAACGACGTTTGATAAAATTTCTTTACCATCCTTGATAACAGCAACACTTGTTTCATCACAACTACTCTCAAACGCCAAGATCACACTATTATCTTGCATTAATCCTCACCCGTCTCTAACTATCTTCCAAAATTATTTGGTGCCACTTTTTGCTTGGATAAATCCAGTTTCATTACCACAGCATCTTCACCATCATTATAGTAATCTGGATCAATTCCAACCTGAACAAACCCAAGATCCCGATTCAAATCTTGAGCTTTAATATTTCCCAATCGAATTTCGATTGAAACACTTTTAAGTCTCATCAGTCGTGCTCTTCTGATAACCATGGTAAGCAAAAAATATCCCAATCCGCGATTTTGGAATTTGGGTAACACCGCAATATTTTCAACGTGACAATTCTTACTATCACGAGAAATCGAACAACCGACAAAAGCAATCAATTCGTCGGCTTTCCTAATTACCAAGTATAAACTGTTTTTGTGCTTTTTTAGATCATTTAGGAAACGTTCTCGATCCCAAGCTGCCTTTTTGTCGTAAACCTCTTCTTCAACATTCACAATGTCAGGGATGTCAGTAATAGAACCCTTGCCAAAATAGTAATCGACTCCATTCACATCAACAATGTGATTTTTAATCTGAAGTCCACGCTGAATCTTGGCTTCTTCCTTTTTTTTAACGTTCTTTTTTAACCATGCCTCAATTTTCTTCAACATAAGACTCGTTTTCCCTCCCCGGGTTTAACTTTTGCCAGTCTGCTTGTGCTTTGGTTAAACGAAGATAATTGGGATTAAAATTGTTAACATCAGCAACTGGTTCTTGCTTTTCCCCATAGATACCAATTTTAGCTGCCTGTGGCAGGTTATCAATTCCAGTCATATATTTGAAATCTTTCCCGAAATGTTGTTTTAAGCGCTCGGAAAAATGAGCAACATCACTTCCAACGAATACGATGGGCTCATCAAACTTGTCCAGTTCGGTCATCCACTTATCAAAATTAACGTGTTGATCTTTAATTACCGACTCGGGACCACGATCGGAAGTACGGTACAGACCAGTAAACAAATTATCGTTTCTACCATCAAATAATGGCACTACCAACTGGTCGTGTTTTTGCACGTTTAAAACAAGCGCCATGAGACTTGAAATGCCAACCAAATCAATATTCAATGTATCGGCCAAAACTTTTCCAACCGTGGTGGCAATTCTAATCCCAGTGTATGAACCAGGACCATTACTTACGACGACCCGATCCAGATCTTGTGGAGTTAAATTGGCATAATTAACCAACTCTTCAACCACCGGCATTAAGTATTCAGCATGTTTTCTATGCGTTGTCATCGTGGTTGTTGCTAGCACCTGTTCGTCTTTTAAAACTGCCACAGTTAATGGTTGATTAGAGGTATCAACTGCTAAAACGTGCATATTATTTGCTTCCTTCTTTATTCAGCTTCTCCCATTTAATTTCGGCAATCGATTTAGTATCATCATTGACCGAAATATCGTGGATCGATCGAATTTGATCACCGGTCTTAATGAGTTTGCTTCGACTTACGACCGGATCACCATATGTAACTTCATCTTCATACTTAATACTTACTTGCTTTGGAACGTGAGTTGCCAAAAAATCATAGGATAAATCATCAACCATCCATCCAATGTATTTGGCATTATTGACATGAGAATTCCAATCAATGTCAGTAAAACGAACATGATACTCAGTCTTCATAAGATTTTGTTCATCATGAATTTGAGGAATCTTTCTTAACCGTTGAATCCTTCTTACTCGATCACAATGATAGGGAGTAATCATATCTTCCTCTAATCGAACCATTTTTCTGGATTTAATGTCCATCATGACCCACAAACTGCCAACATGAACTAATTCATTCCCGTTAACGTCTCTAACCCAGAATTCACGGTACGCAAAGTACTTAGTGTATGAAGTTCCCCTCGTTTGAACCTGAATTTTTTCATGAACTTTAGGAAGACGCGTAATATCCATGTCGGTTTGAACAACAACCCAAGTTACGCCATGTTCAATCACATGTCTGGTACTTACACCGAGTGCTTTTGCTTGGTCCTGTGAAATCATAATGATCACGTCAATTAACATTGAAAGAGTAATGTTACCCAGTAAATTGGTTTCATAGTACTCAACTACATGGTCTTCAGAAAAAATATCTCCAGTCATCTTAATTCCTCTTATCTTATTCTATGTGGTGGTATTGATTATAAACATCCTGACGGACTAACCCATTTTGCTTAGCGACTTGCTTAATCGCGCCATTGGGCTTTTCACCGTTACTAATTAATTGATCAACCTGCTCGTAAACCGATAATTGAGCTTCATTTTGCTTCTCTTCATGAAGTTTAAACCCGTCTGGATTCCCAGAAACTAGAATGACAAACTCTCCTCTAATCTCATTTTGTTTGGACCATTCCACTAAATCGTCAAGACCACCACGAACGTATTCTTCAAACTTTTTAGTGAGCTCTCTTGCAAGCACTGCCTGCCGATTGCCAAAAACCTTTTGCATGTTTAAGAGCGTCTTTTTAAGTCGATGAGGAGCTTCATAAAAAATCAAGGTCGGATATTCTTGTGCTAAAATCTTTAGTTCATCAACCTGCTCTTTGGGTTTCCGTTTTAAAAATCCATAAAACAAAAACGGTTGAGGTTTAAGTCCTGAAGCAATTAAACTAGTAAGGCCAGCGTTTGGTCCCGGAATGCTTATCACGGAAATATCATGTTCAATGCATTGCTTTACTAACTCACGTCCAGGATCACTAATTGAAGGCATCCCTGCATCACTGACTTGTGCAATTGAAATCCCATTGATTAATTTTTCAACTAATTCAGGTGCTCGTTGTTCAGTATTATGCTCATGAAAACTAATTTGTTTGGTCGTAATATCAAAATGATTTAAAAGTTTCTGGGTATTCCTCGTATCTTCAGCAGCAATCAAATCAACATCTTTTAAAATATTGATGGCTCTAATCGTCATATCATCAAGATTACCAATTGGTGTAGGAACCAGATATAAACTGCCCTTGTTATGATCTGCAAAACTTTTTTGAACTGATAAATCCAATGGAATTACCTTTCTCCGTAAATGATATCGGTACAAAACATACAACTACTATTACTATTACGCCGTTTTCCATAAAACTGTGTGCAAACATGAAATCCTTCGTTATACAATTTTTCCAAGTTTTTCTTGGACATCGAAAGTTGCTGCTTCTTTTTGTTTTTCCCATCTTTTCCCGAAATTAACTCTCGAAGATGTTCATTTTCAATCTTCAGTTCTGAATTTTCCTCGATGACTTTATCAATTTCATCCCGAAGATCACCAATTTTTTCACTCATTAATTCCGATTGTGATTCCAAATTATTAAATTCTTCGTTAACATCTGATTCTTTCAATCGACTTTTGCTCCTCCTTCAATGACTGCTAAACATTTCAGGGTAATAACCTCCAAAATATTTTGGAAGCTAACGTTTAGATCTTGTTTTTTGGCACTGTTCAAGACCGTTGTGATGATTTCAATTAATTGATCATCTGATAACTGGTTAGCCATCTGTTTCAAAAGGGAATACTGATCACCAAACCCTAAACTATCAGGCTTTAATTCCCTAAACTTGATATCAAAGACATCCTTAAAAATTTGATAAATCATTTTTAAAGTCATCTGTTGTTCAAACCGACCCGTTATATTAGGCATAAAGCTAATTTGAACGCTCGTAAAAGCGCGATAGTCATCATTAACTAATTCATTAAACCAGTGCTCAACTATCTCTTTAACCTTGTTAAACCAACCGTCTTCAAGCATTTTATCAATTGAAGACAAGTCCTCAGTTAATTCTAAAATAAGATTACTAGACGTTTTCGATAACCCTCTATCAGTTACGTACTTAATCAAGTTATCTTCGTTAATTTTTGGAAATTCTACTAACTGCGTTCTAGATATGATGGTTGGTAATATCTTTCGATAGTCATTGGTAAGTAAAAAGGAATTAACTTGCCCATTTGGCTCTTCAATAAACTTCAAAAGACTATTAGCAGCACTAGTAGTCATCGTATCGGCCCCGTCAATAATGAAAACCTTCTTGTTTCCTTCAACCGCACTTTTAGAAAATTCATGTTTTAAATGTCGAATTGAATCAACTTTGATACTTCTGCCATCGGGTTTGATCATCACCACATCAGGATGTTCGTCTTCTGCGATCCGGACACACTCATTACAGATGCCACATGGCATGCCATTTTGAACGTTATTACAAAACAAACGCATTGCAATCGTCTTTGCAACCGCTAATTTTCCCAAACCATCCGAACCCGAAAAAAGATACGAGTGACTGAGATCTTGAGCCGAAATAACGCCCATAAAGTGTTGTGTTAAAGTAGCTTGTTTTTGGGTAGCCTGTTTAATTATGGTCTGAGCTAAAGTTTCTTCTACCATTATATTAACTAACTAGAAGCGATTTAATGATTCCATTGGCAAAATCATAACCGTTGCTCCTCCAACCTGAACTTCAACCGGATAAGACGTCTCACTAATGCTTCCAGCTAAACTAACCGGTGGCGTCATGTATTGTTTTCTAGTTTCACAGGTTGTTTTAATGATATCCAAAATCTCGTCGACCTTATCATCTTTAGCTCCAATCAAATAAGTGACGTTTTTAGCCTTCAAGAATCCACCCTTAGTGGATAATTGGGTTGCCTGGATCTTATGTTTGATGAATTCAGATTGTAATTTGGCTGCATCCTTATCTTGGATAATTGCAATAATTAACTTCATAACTGATCCTCCTATTTACTTTCATTAAAATATCTAGCTGCTCTCTTATACAACACGGAAATGACCTGATCTACTAATTGTTCAATTGGCTTAGTAGCATCAACCTTAATAACCCGCTTGGGGTTCTGTTTGGCAATTTCATCATAAGCTTCATGAACCCGAACGTAAAAATCGTGTTCTTGAAGATCCAAACGATTAACTTCCCCACTCCGATGTTCAGCAATGCGGTCTAATCCAACGTCGACTGGGACGTCAAAATAAATGGTGGTATCAGGCATTAAACCCTCAGTAGCAAACTGATTCATTGATAAAACGGCGTTTTCACCAAGTTCTCGGCCCGCTCCTTGATACGCAATTGAACTGTCAAGATAGCGGTCGCACAAAACTAACTGACCGGCCTTTAAAGCTGGCAAAATGGTCTTAACTAAATGCTCTCTTCTGGCCGCCGCAAACAAAAGCGCCTCACAACGGTCATCCATATCTGACTCGTTTTTATTCAAAATTATCTGACGAATTTGCTCGGAGACTTGGTTTCCACCTGGTTCACGAGTAGTTAGCAATTGGTCTTTAAGCATTGGTTTAATTTTATCAACCACCTGATTTAAAACGGTGGTTTTTCCAGCACCATCAGTGCCTTCAAATGTAATAAATTGTCCAGTCATATTAGATTCAGTCCCAGCATTTTTGCTATTTTCATTGTACTTTAAGTTATATTTATTGTCTATTTAAAAAGCCAGCTAGGATCTAGCTGGCTTACGTTTAGTTTTCATATACTGACGGTTGAATCCGATCATTTTTAATGTTTCGTTTTCGTGCTTGCCGATACATAAACATGTATTTTTGCTTTGTAAGCATCGTTTGTGCAAATAAGTGACTGTCCGTTTCGGAAACAGCTTGTTCAGTTTGCACAGCCTGATCCCAATCATTTTTTAAAAAATTGATGGTATCAAGCAATTGGTTATCATAATTTTGCTTCATAGAACTATATCTAAATAACGAAAACATCGTTCATCCCTCACATTTCGGTGCGTCCAGAAACTGCCTTTGAAAGGGTCATCTCATCTGCATACTCAATATCACTTCCGACTGACAGTCCATGAGACAATCTGGTAACTTTAATGCCTGCTGGCTTAATTAACTTTGCCAAATACATTGCCGTTGCTTCTCCCTCGGGAGTGGCATTAGTAGCAATGATGACTTCTTTAACTTCTTCGTTTTTTTGCAGTCGTTTGATTAAAGAGCTGATATTGATGTCTTCAGGACCCTTCCCCTCAATGGGGGAAAGCACTCCGTGTAAAACGTGATAAAGACCATTATAATCCTTCATTTTTTCCATCGTCATCACATCTTTAGACTGTTCCACTACCATAATCTTACTTTGATCACGACTTTCATCGGTACAGATCTCACAAGGATCGGTCTCGGTGATATTGCCGCAAATTGAACAAAAACGCAAATCATTCTTAGTTGAAGTTAAGGCATCCGCAAAGTTTTTTACATCGGTTTTATTCATATCAACCGTATAAAATGCCAATCTAGTGGCGGTCTTTCTGCCAATTCCTGGCAAATGCATGTAACTATCGATTAGCTTAGCAATTGGTTCTGGGTATTGCATTTAAATCCCTTCTTCTACATACCTGGAATATTCATTCCCTTGGTATACTTTCCCATCTTATCTTGAGTGGTCTTTTCAATCTGTGAAAGTGCATCGTTAACCGCACTGATCACTAGATCTGAGAGCATGTCTGGATCGTCTGGATCAATGGCTTCTGGTTTGACGTTCATGTCTTTCATCTTGCGATCACCAGTAAAGGTAACGGTCACCATATCCTCTGGTGCTTTTCCAGTGAACTCACTCTTCTCGATTTCTTCTTGTTCATTTTGCATTTGTTGTTGCATCTTACGAGCTTTTTGCATCATCTTTCCCATGTTCATTCCGTTCATAATTATTCTCCTTTTAATTAATCATCTTTAACATCAATTATATCATCACCAAACATCTGCTTGGCAGTATTAACCGAATCATTGTTATCTTTATCTTTGGTCGTTTCAGTTTGTTCTTGCTTTTCGTAAGCTTCGTTCGTATTAGAAGTCGCTTTTTCTGACTTGGGGGTTGACTTAGTCTTTTCATTATGAGACCGGTGATTTTTAAGGTAGTCACTTCTAAGTTGTGGCCATTCATCATTTGGTACAAACACAACCATTGGAACAAATCCTAAAATACGATCAAGGCCCTTTTGAAGTGCATCCATCAAATCACCATCGGTTCCAGCCTTCTGATACAAAAAACCATAATCAAAGGCAACAACAACTCCCTTATCACTCGCAGCAACGGGGTTTGAGACATGCATCACGGCTCGTTGCGTGACCGACAACGACTGAAGTAATTCCTGCCAGATATCCTGATAGGTAGTCAGATCTTTTCTAGTGGCCCTTTCTAGGATATCGTAAACTTTCGTCAAATTAACTCGGACCTGTTTGGTGGAATCATAATGAGGGGAATCAGCGATTGGTTTAGATTTAGTTGATTTAGGTTGCTTATCATCATCAGTTAACTGTTTTAAAGGCGAACCATTTCCCAGTTCCGACTTTAACTCACTAACTTGATTTTGCAGCTCAGACAGTTGCTTTTTTAAAACTTTCGTATCCTTATTATCATCACTTTTTGATTCGTTATCTGGGTCACTTTCTTTTTGATTTGCCAGTTTAACCGTTAAAATATCCAAATAAACATCGGGATGAGACGAATAACGCATCTGACTTTGAACGTCACTCATAATTTCAACGTAATGATATATTAGATTACTATCTACCTTATCAGCAATCGTCTTAAAATTGTCGCCTAAAAGTCCAAGTTCGCTCTTTTGGACCATTTCTGGATCCTGATGATATAACAAAATATTCTGACAATAATCAATTAAGTCCTCAATAAACTGATTAGCGTCTTTGCCGTCATCAAGAATTTCTTGAACCATTTTTAAACCCGTCGAAACGTCTGAATTAAAAACAGCCTCAAAGTACGACTGAATTCGATCCCTGGTGACACTGCCAGTGACTGACAAGGCACTTTCACATGTTACCTTATCATTACTGTAGGAAAGAGCTTGGTCAAGGATACTAAGTGCATCACGCATCCCACCCTCAGCACTTTTAGCGATTACCTTTAATGCCTTGTCATCGTACTCAATGCCCTTTTTTGAAAGGATGTATTCCATTCGTTGCAGGATATCACTAGCCTTGATTCGCTTAAAATCAAAACGTTGTGTTCGTGAAATGATGGTAGCAGGAATCTTTTGGGGTTCAGTGGTAGCCAATATGAAAATGACGTGCTCCGGCGGCTCTTCTAGTGTTTTAAGCAAGGCATTAAAGGCCCCCGTCGACAACATATGCACTTCATCAATGATATAAACTTTATATTTACCTTCCGTTGGGGAATACTTCGCCTTATCGCGAATATTTCTGATCTCTTCGACCCCATTATTAGAAGCAGCATCAATTTCAATGACATCATTAAACGCACCTTTATTAATTGCTAAGCACGTTTCACACTCATTACAGGGTTCTCCATCCTTTAAATTAGGACAGTTAACTGCCTTGGCCAAAATTTTAGCGGCGGAAGTCTTTCCCGTTCCACGCGGACCCGTAAATAAATACGCATGACTAATTTGGTTAGTTATCAATGCGTTTTTTAAAGTCTTAGTAATGACTGGCTGCCCAACAATTTCATCAAATCTTTGTGGACGCCAGGTCCGATATAGTGCTTGATAACTCATGAAATGCTTCCTTTCACTGAAAATTGATACCATTAATTATTATATCTTGAAAATTGACGAAATGCTAATAACTTTAAACAACATTTTGTCCAAAAAAAATCTCCCAGTCAAACGACTAGGAGTTTAATTTCTAAAAACGAGAAGCACAAGGCAAAAGATACTTAGTGCTGCTTCCTTCCGGACCTGACACGGTTCGTAAGTCTGCCCTTGCTTCAGGGCCTTACGGCATTAATTATCATAACCGAAAAATCCACAAATGTCTAGGAATATTCACGTTATTTGCGTTTATCTTTAAAGAATTTCTTCATCATATTACCAGATTGGCTGGCTTTCAATCCACTTGTCACTTTAACCTGATGGTTTTGTCTTGAATCATTTAGGGTGTGGTAAAGACTTTTAACGGCTCCAGCTTTTTCATTTTTTGCTCCATATACTAATCTTTTAATCCTGGTATTAATAATCGCACCAGCACACATTAAACAAGGCTCAACCGTCACGTACATCTCACAATCATTTAAACGCCAACTCTTTAAATTGATACACGCTTCTTCAATCGCAACGATTTCAGCATGCTCGGTTCCAATCTCCGTGTGTTCACGCAGATTATGTCCCTTCCCAACAATTTGACCGTCCTTAACGATTAATGCTCCAATCGGTACTTCACCAATGACGTAAGCATGGTTAGCTTCATTTAAAGCTTGGTCCATAAAATACGCATCATTTTCATTCATTTATGACTTCCTTTCTACTCTTTAAAATGTAATATCCCTTATCACGTTTAACGATTTGTACGTTACCAAAAACCTTATTCATTAATTTTTTAGCCGAGGGTGCTCCCTGCTTCTTTTGTAAAACCACCGTCAACGTTCCATCATTAACCAGGTGGTCATAAGAACCCGTAATCATTTCATCGACAACTTTTTTCCCGGCACGAACGGGCGGGTTAGTTATAATGCCCGCATACTTTTGGGAAATATTATGGTACCCATCAGAAGCAAAGATATCTACGTTATCAATCTGATTGAGATCCGCATTCTGTTTAGCCAGTTTTAACGCTAAATTATTGACGTCTACCATAGTAAAATGCCGTTCTGGATTTGTCTTGGCCAAAAACAGACCAATCGGGCCGTAACCACATCCCATGTCTAAGATTGCTCCCTGAGGCATTTCATTAACATCGACATTATTAATCAAAACCCGCGAACCATAATCCACGGTATTTTTAGAAAACACACCGTTGTCTGTCACAAAACTTAGCGTGGTTTTAAGTAAAGAAAAGTTCCAATGTTTTTCCTCATGTTTAACATCAGGATTTGCGGTATAATAAAAGTCGTTCAAAATTAATCACATCCTAAAAAAATAATATTTAAACCATAAACACTATATATAGCGTCTAATTCTTATCAATTTCACTATATATGGTGTTTTTTTCTGTTGAAAATTTCACTTTTTGAGAGTAAACTCATCAAGTGAAAGATATCAAGGAGATGAAACAAAATGAAAAAAATCACTGTATTTACCAAGAACAATTGTATCCAATGCAAGATGACAAAACGTTTCCTTAGCGAACACAACGTTGACTTCGTTGAAAAAAACACATCCGAAAATCCGGAATACGTCGATTACCTAAAGGGTGAAGGCTTTCAAGCTGTTCCAGTTGTTGAGAGTCAAGCACTTGAAGCATTTAGTGGGTTTCAACCTGACCAATTAAAGAAACTAGTTGGTTAAATTTTTCATATTTATAGTATAGTACAAAGCCAACGTTTCAGATATTTCGTATGACACGATTAAGGGAGAGCAATCCAATATGTCTTTAAAAGATTTGCACGATGTTACGTATTACGAACTAAATAATGAAATTAATATCCCTGTCGATGGCAGAATCCAATTGGAAAAAGATCAGGAAGCTTTAAAAGCCTTTTTCAAAGAAAACGTTAATCCAAATACCGTTAAGTTTGATTCTTTAAAAGATCGTTTTGATTATCTAATTAAGCATAATTACATTGAAGAGGATTTTGTAAATAAATATCCCTTTTCATTCATTGAAAAATTATACAAGTATTTGGAAAAACAAGATTTTCACTTCAAATCATTTATGGCTGCATACAAGTTTTATGCTCAATACGCCATGAAAACTGATGACAATTCCATGTACTTAGAAAGCTACATAGACAGAACCGCAATGAACGCCCTGTTTCTTGCTGATGGCGATCAAAAGCTTGCCATGGATCTTGCTGATGAATTAATTCATCAACGCTTTCAACCAGCCACTCCAACTTTTTTAAATGCTGGAAAGAAACGTCGGGGTGAGTTGATTTCGTGTTTTCTACTTCAAACCACCGATAACATGAATACCATCGGTCGTACCATTAATTCGGCCCTTCAATTATCCAAAATTGGTGGTGGAGTTGGGATCAACCTTTCTAACCTTAGAGCGGCCGGCGACCCCATTAAACACATTCAAGGAGCAGCTAGCGGCGTTCTTCCAGTAATGAAGTTACTAGAGGATAGTTTTACCTATTCTAATCAATTAGGCCAAAGAAACGGTGCTGGGGTTGTTTATTTAAGTGTCTTCCATCCCGACATCATCGAGTTCTTAGGGGTTAAAAAGGAAAATGCCGACGAAAAAATTCGGGTTAACACTCTTTCCCTGGGTGTAGTTGTCCCAGATAAATTCTATGAACTAGCTAAAAACAATGAAGATATGTACTTATTTAGTCCGTACGACGTTGAACGTGAGTATGGTGTTCCCTTTTCTTACGTCGATATTACTAAAGAATACGACAACATGGTCAACAACAAGAATATTCGCAAAAAGAAGATCAGGGCCCGTGAACTAGAAACAGAAATTGGTAAGTTACAACAAGAGTCCGGCTACCCATACATTATCAATATCGACACCGCCAATCGCGACAATCCAGTTGATGGCAAAATCGTCATGAGTAACTTATGTACTGAAATTATGCAAGTCCAAACCCCATCAATTGTTGATGATGAACAAAATTACGAACAGCTTGGAACCGATGTTTCTTGTAATTTAGGGTCAACGAACGTTGTCAATTTGATGGCTTCTCCCGACTTCGGTAAATCAGTCGAAGCCATGGTCAAAGCTCTCACTTTTGTGACCGATCATTCATCAATTAACGTTGTTCCATCAGTCAGACGTGGCAATGAATTAAGTCACTCAATTGGTTTAGGAGCTATGGGTCTTCACTCTTATTTTGCTAAAAATCATATGTATTATGGTTCAAAGGAATCCATTGAATTTACCAGCACCTATTTCATGTTATTAAATTACTGGACCTTAAAGGCCTCAAATCAAATGGCAAAGGATCGCGGGAAGGTCTTTCATAACTTCGACAAGAGTAAGTACGCTGACGGTTCTTATTTTGATCAATACGTAAATAAAAGTTGGACGCCAACTTCCAAAAAAGTCAAGTCATTGTTTGATGGTGTCTTTATTCCAACTGAAAAAGATTGGGAAGATTTAAAGAAGTCAATCATGGAATATGGTTTGTACCACCAAAACCGAATGGCAGTTGCTCCAAACGGTTCCACTGCTTACATCGGTGATGCTACCGCTAGTCTGCATCCGATTGTTCAAAAAATTGAAGCCAGACAAGAGTCCAAAATCGGGACAATTTACTATCCGGCCCCCTACCTTTCTAATGACACCATTCCTTACTACGAGTCAGCTTACGACACGGACATGCGAAAGGTGATTGACGTTTACGCCGCCGCTCAAAAACACGTCGATCAGGGAATGAGTTTGACTCTCTTCATGCGCTCAACCATTCCTGAAGGGCTATACGAATGGAAAGACGGTCGAAGTAATAAAATGTCCACCAGAGATTTAACGATCCTTCGTAATTACGCCTACAAAAAGGGAATTAAATCGCTCTATTATGTTCGGACATTTACCGACGACAACACTGAAGTTGGTGCTAACGAGTGTGAAAGCTGTGTAATTTAATCTTTAGGAGGGAATTTATGGACATTAATAAAGTTTTAACCGGAAAGTTACAGGGAAACTACAAGGCCATTAATTGGAATTCCATTGGCGACGAGATTGATAAAGCCACCTGGGAAAAACTAACCGAACAGTTCTGGCTTGATACCAGAATTCCTTTGTCAAATGATTTAAAGGATTGGCGTTCGCTTGACGATGATCATAAATGGATTGTTGGTCACGTTTTTGGTGGCTTAACTTTACTGGATACCTTACAGTCTCAAGACGGAATGGCCGCCCTTAGAAATGATGCTATTACCCAACATGAAATTGCGGTTTTAAATAACATTCAATTTATGGAATCCGTTCACGCCAAAAGCTATTCATCCATTTTTTCAACTTTAAACACCCCTGATGAAATTGATGAAATCTTTCATTGGAGTGATACAGAAGAATTCCTCCAAAACAAAACGAAAAAGATCTATTCGTTATACCATGACGATGGTCATCCATTAAAAAAGAAAATTTCTAGCGTGTTCCTTGAAACTTTTCTTTTTTACTCTGGATTCTATACTCCCATCTGGTACCTCGGTCATAACGAGCTTCCAAACGTTGCTGAAATCATTAAATTAATTATTCGTGACGAATCGGTACACGGAACATACATTGGCTATAAATTCCAAGTTCAGTTCAACCAATTAGGTGAAAATGAACAAAATGATTTAAAGGATTGGATGTATAACTTCTTGTACGACCTTTATCAAAACGAGGAAAAGTACACCCATTTGCTTTACGACCAAGTGGGATGGTCTGAAGATGTTTTAACTTTCATTAGATATAACGCCAATAAGGCCCTCATGAATCTAGGACAAGATCCAATGTTCCCTGATACTGAAGCAGACGTTAACCCAATCGTTATGAACGGAATCTCCACTGCTACGGTCAATCATGACTTCTTCTCCCAAGTCGGTAACGGTTATCGACTTGGTAACGTTGAAGCAATGAGCGATTCCGACTACGATATTGGTAATAAAAAGAACCCAAAATAATTGTTCAACTAAAAAGAGGTTTCAGAATTAATTCTGAAACCTCTTTTTTATGGCATATTTTCTTCAACATTTTCAATCGTGGGACGTTCACTAACCACCGATAAGAGCTGTAGCATCGTGAATACCAATGAATTATCCTTACGGTATACGAAGTACTTAGACACCCAGTTATCGACGTATTTCTGCTTATAAGACCGCAATCCTTGAAAGCTATAGAACGCATCACCATACTGATAAATTAAGTGAGCAATTTTTTCGTTAATAAAACTAAATTTTGATTCACCCACATTAGCTAGGGGTGCCATTCCTAAGTTAAACCACTTGTAACCCTCATCCTTTGAATACCTGAAGAGATGAATGAAGATTCCATCCATAATTCCAGACGGAGCATCATTTCCCGACCGCATTAAGTCAACCGAAGTCATCACTCGATCACCCGTTGGCATGATGTTAGCAAAAGCTACAATCGCATCATTTTTATCGCGAATGACCGCAATTGGAGCCTGGTTTAAGTAATATGGATCAAAGAAGCCCAGAGAGAAGCCCTTTTCATCACGTCCATTGAGCCACTCATCAGAAATTCGTTTAAATTCACCCATCTGTTCTTTAGAAAATGGTGGATCTAAAACCTCAAAATGATAGCCTTCCCGATCGAACTTGTGCATTAACGCCCGTTCACCTCGATGTCGCTTACCGGTAAGCGAAAAATCCGTTAAATCAACGTGACCTTCCTCTCCAGCTTTAATAAAGTCAAAGCCTTTTTCGTGAAGTAGCATTGTTAGTGATTCTCCAACTTCGTAAAATACCAGGGAGAAATCGGCTTTATCAGCATCACTCATGAACTGGTCAATCGCTGGATCTAATTTATCCTGATTTCCAATTGGTTCACCCATCACAATTAACTTATTCGCCTTCTGTTTATACATGAAAATGACTTCGTCTTCACTATCTTCAGCATAGAAGTAAACCTTTTTATCACGCAAGAAGACTAAGTGACTAACTTCGTTTCCACCAAATTTGCGAATAACATTGCGAATTCTAACTTCATCAAAGGGTTGATTCAACCATGGGATGCGAGCGTACGTTAAGTACTTGTACAACATAAACAGGATAATAAAGGCAATGATAATGCCCACAAATCCGGTTAACCAGACCTGTTCAGATGGTAAAAGATACACATTCATCATTTTGATGGGAGCGTGTCTACTAGACAAGTTATGATTACTCATGTAGATTCCGATGATGGAATACATTAAGAAAGTTCCAATAAAAATGATGCCGTCAAAAATTGCATTTCCCCACGAGTACGTGAGTTTTTGCCGATACATGCCCTTTCTTGATAACCACAAACAAATAATGATAAATCCTAACAGTAACGTTAGTTTTAGTGGAAAGTCCTCTTTCCACAGGGTGTTAGCAATGGCAAACAACAAAATGATAACGGTCGGCCAGAAAGCTTTGTGGACTCTTGATCCTACCCCACGTGCTAATCCAATTAGTAAAATTCCAATAATCACGTTCGACAACTGTCCTAAAAAGAACAGCGTGTATGGCGCTAGTGATAAATAGAGTGGATTAACAAGAGCCAAATTAGGAATAGTCGCATACAAAATCATCATGATTCCCGAAAAGTACATAAAAATCGTAATGATCAGCTGGGCCGACCTATGAACAATCGTTTTCGGAATATCATCCAGAAAATTGTTAATTCGTGCTCCCATTTCGTGGAAAAAGAGAAAGGCCCCCACGAAAAACGGGAGAAAATAGTAGAAAATTCGGTACAATAGCACCCACACGGCAGCAATTGTCGGTGACACCCCAAGTAAACTCAGGCTACCAATCATCATCGTATCAAATGACCCAAGACCACCTGGCAACATTGAGACAACCCCAATTACGTTGGCAATAATAAAAATGGGAAAAACGTCCCAAAGATTAACATTAATCTTCATGAAGTATCCAATAATTAAAAACAACATGGCACAGCTCCCCCATTCGAGGCAGGAACCGAGGATCAGTTGAAACTCCCGTTTTAAGGTCAAATCACTAAAAAAATCAGAATTACTGAATCTAGTAAATAGGAAAATCACTGGAAAATAAACTCCCCCACCTACTAACCAAATCCAATCCTTTGCGTACTGAGACCCAATTCCGAATCCAAAAATCAAAACTAACGAAACCAAACAATAGGTGGAAAGTCCTGCCAGTAAGAACAAGGCAATCTTAGAAATAGCATATAATACCTGCTTCTTACTAGCATTTTTACTATAAAACATCGCTCTCAAACTGGCCCCAAGAAAGCCACCAAACCCAGCAATATTGGTAAATGTGTTAACAATCCACCCGCTCTTGACGATGTAGGACGGTTTAAACTTGCCAGGAAGAAACTCCGTAATGGTAAAATCATATATTAACATTGGTAACACAGCCACAAATCCTAAGATCGTTAAAATAATTAACGTCGTTGGTGACTGTGATGCAAGGCTCGCTCGCATTTCCTTTCCATTAATCTCAGAAAGCACGTGGGTCGCCTCGTAAACAACAAACACAAGGACCAGGGTGACAAAAATCCCCTTAATCCAAGCAGAATATTTGTTATAGAAATCCATAACTTTATTAAATGCTTTTTTCAATTGTTAACCCCCAAAAAATCGGCTAACTTCATTCTCTCAATTTTTATGACATAAAACAACTTTATTTAAACAATATTAAGGCAAAAAAAAGAACGTGCAAAAGCACGTTCTTTTTAGTCATCGCCTACTTAAGAGTTACAGTAGCACCAACGGCTTCAAGCTTGTCCTTGATGTCGTTAGCATCTGATTCTGAAGCGCCTTCTTTAATAGCTTTAGGAGCGCCATCAACTAAGTCCTTAGCGTCTTTCAAACCAAGACCAGTGATATCTCTAACTGCCTTGATAACCTTAATCTTTTCTTGACCTGCTTCAGTAAGTTCAACGTCGTATGAATCCTTAGCAGCACCTTCACCACCAGCAGCACCGGCAGCTGCAACTGGAGCAGCAGCAGAAACATCAAATTCATCTTCGATTGACTTAACCAAGTCGTTTAAATCAGTGATTGAAGCTTCTTTTAATTGAGCAATAATATTATCTTTATCAAAAGCCATTTTAATTTCCTCCTATTAGGACATTTAATCTATTTTTATTAAGCTGCATCACTATCGTCACCATTGTCATCTTTATCAACAACGGCATTAACAGCATAAGCAACCTTACGGATAGGATCTTTCAAGATGTTAGCAAGCGTTGAAAGCAATTCTTCACGGCTTGGTAGAACAGCAAATTCATTGATTTCATCAAGTGAAGCGATCTTCCCTTCGATAATTCCACCCTTGATTTCAAGTTCAGGATTATCATCAGCGAAGTTCTTCAAAATCTTGGCTGGAGCAACTGGGTCTTCATCAGAAAATGCAATAGCAGTAGGTCCAACAAAAGTATCTTTCAAATCCTTAACGTCTGCTTTATCAGCAGCACGCTCTAAAATTTTATTTTTAATAACACTCATTGAGACATCATTATCACGCAATTGTTTACGTAAATCAGTATCTTGAGCAACACTTAAACCTCGGTAATCAACAACAATTGCTGATACAGCTTTTTGAAATTGGTCAGCAACTTCATCAACCTTTTTGGCTTTAGTATCAATAACTTCTTTTTTTGGCATATTATTTCACCTCCCAATGTATTTTGGGACTTAATAAAAAATCCCTATGTTCGCCAAAACATAGAGAAAGAGTGTATTACTCCTCGGCAG
The DNA here is from genome assembly GCF_059901545.1 of Fructilactobacillus sp. X1R3C1. Lineage (NCBI taxonomy): Bacteria > Bacillati > Bacillota > Bacilli > Lactobacillales > Lactobacillaceae > Fructilactobacillus > Fructilactobacillus sp. X1R3C1. The sequence continues at coordinate 26,665 of NZ_JBWXUT010000006.1, read as the reverse complement.
GCATCATTAAGGTCAAAAACCACCTGAGTCTTAGGCGAATCATATTCAACTAATAATCTATCATAATGATAAAAATTAGTCAATTAGGGATTATTTAATTAGTTAGTAACTAAAATGATTCAGGATCAACTGAAACACCAGGTCCCATTGTTGATGAAACTGAAATGTTACTAATGTAAGTTCCACGAACAGATGCTGGACGATTCTTAACAATCACATCGTTGATGGTGTTAAGGTTTTCGGCCAACTTGTCTGCGTCAAATGAATCTTTACCGATTGAAACTGCGACATTTCCATCACGATCAGTTCTGTAAGTAACCTTACCGGCCTTAGCATCAGAAACTGCTTTTGAAACATCCATGGTAACAGTTCCAGTCTTAGGGTTTGGCATTAATCCCTTAGGTCCAAGAACACGACCTAAACGACCAACTTGAGCCATCATGTCAGGAGTAGCAATTGCGACATCAAAGTCGAGCCATCCGTCTTGAATTTTTTGAGCTAAGTCGTCATCACCGACAAAATCGGCACCTGCGTTCTTAGCATCTTGAGCCTTTTCACCCTTTGCAAATACTACAACTGTTTGATCTTTACCAGTACCATTAGGTAAAACCACGGCACCACGTAATTGTTGATCAGCTTGTTTAGTATCAACGTTTAATTTATAAACAACTCTGATAGTGTCATCAAAGTTTACTGAATCTAATTTTTGAACTAATTCTACAGCATCTTGAGCAGCGTATTTTTTACTCTTGTCAATTTGCTTTGAAGCATCTTCGTACTTCTTACCTCTCTTACGAGCCATTGTGTCTTCCTCCTTGCAATTGTGGTTATAACGGAATTTCCTCCCACTAGCACATTATCTTTCGACATTGTGCTGTCCGGGCATAGTGAAATTAACCTTCAACAGTGAATCCCATACTACGTGCCGTACCTTCAACCATGCGCATAGCTGCTTCTACATCAGCTGCGTTTAGATCTTGCATTTTAGTTTCGGCAATTTGCTTAACTTGGTCTTTGGTAACTTTTGCGACCTTGTTAGTGTTAGGTTCACCGGAACCGTGTTCAACACCAGCGGCTTTCTTTAATAGGACAGCAGCTGGAGGGGTCTTGGTTACAAAGTCAAATGAACGATCTTCGTAAACAGTAATCACAACTGGAATCAGCATTCCTGCTTGATCAGCAGTACGTGCATTAAATTCCTTAGTGAATCCCATAATATTAATTCCAGCTTGACCTAAAGCAGGTCCAACTGGAGGAGCGGGTGTTGCTTTACCCGCAGGTATTTGTAGTTTAACTACATTAGCTACTTTTTTAGCCACGAGACATACCTCCTTAAGTCCGTGTGTGGTAAATGAAGATCAAAATTTCTTCTCCCACGTTAATTTATGCAATACGCATACTAGTTAAATATACCACGTTTATTGAAACGTGACAATGAATATTTTACTCAGAATCGGCTTCTAGGGGCTTAACTTGGTTAAATTCCAGTTCAGTACTAGTCTCTCTACCAAACATGTCAATATTAACCTTGAGTTTACCCTTAGTGTTGTCAATCTCAGTGATCTTACCAGAAAGTCCCTTAAAGGCCCCTTCAACGATGGTGACCGTATCACCAACGCGGCTATCCAATGGCTTAACTCGCTTCTTTACCCCAATTGTTGACATAACGTTTTCAACCTCTTCGGGCAACAATGGGTTGGGCTTTGAACCTTGACCGTGAGAACCAATAAATCCGGTCACTCCAGGGGTATTTCGAACGACATACCAGGCTCTATCGGTCATTACCATTTGAACCAATACGTATCCTGGAAAAGTCTTGTTCATAACCACTTTTTCTTTACCGTTTTTAACTTCGTGTTCTTCAGTTTCTGGAACAACGATGTCAAAAATATAGTCTTCCATTCCCATGGATTCTTTTCTAGATTCAAGATTCATTTTAACTTTGTTTTCATAGCCAGAGTATGTATGTAATACATACCATTGCTTTTCTGCAGTCTCTACCACAATGATTATCTCCTTTAACTTAAAGCAAAATAAAAAAACCTCGCGTAAACGAAGTTCTTATCATCAAACTAACTATAACAGAAATTATCACACTAATCTAGTTTAGGCTAGTAACTTCAAAATGGTTTGAATTGCCCAATCAATTACACCAAGAAAGATTGCAAAAAAGATGGTAGTCCAGATAACGATTGAAGTATCTGTTCTCGTTTGCTTAGCGTTCGGCCAAACAACCACCTTCATCTCTGCAATAACGCTCTTAAAAAAGTTCCATAATCGTTTCATGTAAAATTCCCCTCTTAACGAGTTTCTCGGTGCAACGTATATTTTCCACAATGCTTACAAAATTTCTTTACTTCCAATCGTTTGACGCGATTCGGATTGCTGGAAATGGTGTAGTTTCTTGAACCACATACAGAACAAGCTAATGCTACCTTTTTCTGTGCCATAAGCTGCACCTCCTTAATAACTAACTAATCGTATCATCAATTTCAACGTTAGTCAATTTTATTAAATCTATAGTACTTCTGCCGACAACGTGCGATCGCATTTTTCAATTTCATCACATTCACATCAGAAACCTGAGCCATCTTTTCAAACGAATAATTCTCAAGTGAACGAATAATCACCATTCTCTCAACTACCGAACTCCTTTTCATCAAGCCTTGTAAGTTCTCATACATTGAAAGAACTCGTTCTGGACTGGCAGCATGAATATCGGCAATGGTATCAGAATAAAATTGAAAATACGCACTAAGAGAAGCTTTTTTAGAATCGGGCACGCGCTTTTGAGCTCGCTTTTTTCTTAAAATATCATATAAGCGGTTTTTTAAGTTAACTTTATAGTAACTGCCAAAGGTAACCTTACGACTGGCATCATACCTAATAATTGTTCGACTAAGCACAATGGCCGCTTCCTGTTTCCAATCTGAGAGTTCCATACCTGATAAGTAGAAATCGTTCCACAACTTTAGATAAATTGGCGCATATTTTTTAAACAATTTGATGAAACCGACGTCGTTCTTTTTTGCATCCTCAACCATTTCTAATTCTTTAGCCCGTTTCTCTTCTTTATTCATCAATTGGCCCTCCTCTTAATCAATTAATTAACACTTAGTATCGTATCGAAACGAGTTGAGCTCAAACAAGCGAACAAACGTTCGATATGTGATATTATCTGCTAACCAATTTTTAATATCGAATTTACGATATTAAACGGCCCAATAAAAAAGAACAATGTGCTGGCATTGTTCTTTAGTTCAGTCATTTCATTATAAAGGATGGCGCGAGTTAAAACCTTGATACATAACTAATCCGGCAGCAACCGACGCATTCAAGCTCTGAATATCCCCCACCATTGGAATGGTAAGTGTTTCATCAACCTGTTTTTTAAGTAAAGGCGAAATCCCCTTGCCTTCACTGCCAACGATAAGAGCACTCGGACTTTTAGCATCCCAGCGCCGATAATCAGTTCCTTTCATATCAGTACCAAAGACCCACAACCCACGTTCTTTTAATTCTTTAACGGTGTTGACCAAGTTAGTTACTCTGGCGACCGGAACACGTTCAATTGCCCCCGCAGAGGTTTTCGCTACCGTTGATGTTAATCCAACAGCACGACGCTTGGGAATGATCACCCCATGAACGCCGGCAGCATCTGCGGTTCTAATAATTGACCCCAAATTATGAGGATCGGCAATGTTATCCAGAACAATGAAGTATGGTGGTTCACCCTTTGATTCAGCATTTTTAAATAAATCATCAATCGATGCATAATTAAAGGATGCAATTGATAACATGACTCCCTGATGATTCTGGTGGTCTGACATCAAGTCTAACTTTTGCTTTGGCACCTTAGAAATTACTAAATGACGACCCTTGGCCAAACGAATAACCGCCTTAATGGTGCCATCTTCTTGACTGACTCCATTTTGTAAAAACACCTTGTTAATTTCTTGATTTTCATTGCGCAGTGCTGAGACTGCCGGGTGTCTCCCAATAATAAAATCTTCATTATCTCTCATACTCAACCCTCCCAGAATCAACTTGATCAATGCACCACTGCGCCAGTTCATCGAGTCTTTTATCTTGGCCACTAAGGGAAAGGAAACCAAAGAGGGCTTCAAAGCCAGTGGAAATCCGATAGGTAACAACACTCGTATTCTTGGCGTGAGTATAGCTCTTGGCGTTACGTCCCCGTTTAAAAAAGTACTCTTCTTCATCACTTAAGATTGCATCCTGACTCATCAAAGCGATCAATCCGGCCTGAGCCTTGGCTGACACATATTTAGTAGCAAAATGCTGCAATTGATTTGGCCTAGCGATGCCCTCGTCAATCAAATGCCGTCTCACGTATACCTCATAAACCGCATCACCTAAATAAGCTAGTACAATACCATTTAACTGTCGATATTGAATATTATCGTCCGCTTCACTCATTAAACTAATTTTCCCTTCTGAATCGGGTCCCCTGTGGTGTGTCTTCTAAAATAATACCCTTATTTTTTAATTCATCCCGAATTTCATCACTTCTAGCAAACTGCTTGTTAGCTCGCGCATCGTTTCTTTGCTTAATTAATTTCTTAACTTTGTCGTCATTTAACTCACTACTTTGTAGTTTAATCCCAAAGATAGCGGACAACTGTTCTAACCGTTTCATAAGTAACTTGATCGAATCCTTAAAGACCACTGGTCGTTCCGCATAAACGTTTCCAAGCTTAGCCAACTCGTAGACCTTGGCAATTCCATTTTGAACGTTAAAGTCATCATCCATGGCATCCTGAAAATCAGCCTGAATTTGACGAATCTCTTGGTCTAATTTCGGATCGTTATAAGGATCAGCGTCTTTTAACCGATAGTTCAAATTATCGTAAGCCGTCTGTATTTTTTGCAGATTGGTGGCAGCTTCATCAACTCCCTGCTGGCTAAAACGAATTGGCCGGCGATATTGGGTCGTTGAGATCAAAAACCGCAGTGCTTGAGGATTATCCTTTTTAAGTAACTCATGGACCGTAACAAAGTTCCCTTTTGATTTGCTCATCTTCTCGTCTTCATCACCGACGGTCACAAAACCATTGTGAAGCCAGTAATTAACAAACTTTTGACCCGTTTTGGCCTCGCTCTGTGCCCGTTCATTTTCATGATGAGGGAACTCTAAATCAATCCCACCACCGTGAATGTCAAAGGTGTTACCAAGGTACTTAGTTGACATTACCGAGCACTCAATGTGCCAACCGGGACGGCCTTTTCCCCACGGAGAATCCCAGGAAATTTCGTCTGGTTTAGCTTTTTTCCAAAGTGCAAAATCAATTGGGTCTTCTTTTTGGGCTAATTCTTCACTTGAAACGTGCTCACTTGCACCACTCTCAAGGTCATCGATGTTTTCGTGTCCTAGTAAACCATAAGATTTAAACTTACGAGCCCGATAGTAAACCGTCCCGTCAACGTTATAAGCATATCCCTTTTTAATTAAGTCAGAAACAAAGGTAATAATGTCCTTAATATTATCCGTGGCACGCGGATTCACGGTTGCAGGTTGCACGTTTAACGCTTTCGTATCTTCCATAAAAGCCTCAATGTATTTATTGGCTAATTTGGAAACCGTGGTTCCCTCTTTTTTGGCTTCGTTAATCATTTTATCATCAACATCGGTAAAATTAGACACATAATTCACCTTATAACCACAATATTCAAGATAACGACGAATGGTATCAAATGCCACTACACTTCGCGCATTGCCAATGTGAATATAGTTATAAACAGTTGGACCACAGACATACATGTTAACCACACCGGGTGTGATTGGTTCAAACTTTTCTTTTTCATTTGTAAGTGAATTATAAACTTTTAACATGTCCAACCTCCTAATAATTGTTCAATATTAACATCATAATTAACCCTTCAGTTCATTATGAACTAGACCAATTGAAATGAAAATATTTTACTTTTTTAATGCTGTTTTGAGAGCTTCGGTAATGGTTGAAACTCCTATGACCTGAATATTTTTAGGTGGAGTCCATCCCTTTAGATTATATTTAGGAACCAATACGCGCTTAAAGCCTAGTTTCTGGGCCTCAATAACGCGTTGCTCAATTCGATTGACCCTTCTAATCTCACCAGTCAAACCAAGTTCACCAATGTAACACTCTTTTGGATCGGTTCCAATATTCTCATAACTTGACGCAATGCTAATTGCCATTGCCAAATCAATGGCTGGTTCATTAAGTTTGACCCCACCAGCAGCTTTTAAATAAGCATCCTGGTTTTGTAACATCAATCCAGCCCGTTTCTCAAGAACCGCCATAATCAGTGAAACACGATTTCGATCCAGTCCAGACGCAGTTCTTTGCGCATTCCCAAAAACCGAGGGAACAATTAAGGCTTGAAGTTCAACCAGAATCGGACGAGTTCCTTCCATTGCTACCACAATTGCTGATCCGGTAGCGTTCTTCAAACGCTCCTCTAAAAAAATCTCAGATGGATTCTTGACTTCTTTTAGCCCATCTTCATCCATTTGAAAAATTCCGAGCTCATTCGTAGATCCAAATCGGTTTTTAACGGCGCGTAGTAACCGATAAGAATGATGCTTGTCTCCCTCAAAATAAAGAACGGTGTCAACCATATGCTCTAAAGTCTTCGGGCCGGCAAGCGTACCACCCTTAGTAACGTGTCCCACCAAGAAAATGGTGATACCGTTGGTTTTTGCGATGTTCATTAAATCCGAGGTAACACCTCGAACCTGCGTAACGGAACCAATCGCAGACGGGATCTCATCTTCTTGCATGGTTTGAACGGAGTCAATGATAACGGTGTCCGGCTTCACTTCTTCAATTGCCTTCCTGATTGAAGTCATATCCGTTTCTGGATAAAGGTATAAGTTCCCTTTTTCAGAAACATTGAGGCGATCCGCTCTCATCTTAATTTGATCGGCACTCTCTTCTCCTGAGACATACAGTACCTTTTGTCCTGAGGCTGCTAATTGACCGGAGACTTGGAGAAGTAACGTTGACTTACCAATCCCCGGATCACCACCGATTAGGACCAGTGAACCTGGAACTACGCCTCCGCCAAGGACCCGATTCAATTCATTTGAATCAACCTGAATCCTCGGAGCACTTTCAGCGCTAACTTGTCTAATTAGCTGGGGTTGCGACTTAGTCCCGCTCAGTGAAACCCGACTCACGTTCGCCTTTTTGGTATCATTTTTTTGGACCGTTTGTTCAACCATCGTGTTCCATTCACCACAGTTAGGACAACGACCTAGATATCGTGGTGATATATATCCACAGTTGGAACAAACATATTGCGTTTTTGCTTTAGCCATTAAATCATTTCCTAACTATTTGCCAGAAGAACCAAATCCCCCATTTCGAGTCAGCTTTGGTCCCTCATCTTGATCCGCAAGTAAATAAGGCATAAAGATTCCTTGTCCAATTCGATCACCTTTTTTAATCTTACGGTCGACGATTCCAAAGTTTAGAATCTGGACAAAAATTTCACCCTCATTACTTTCATTATTGTAATAATCAGCGTCAATAACACCGATCCCATTCGGAATTACTAAGTTTCGTTTCAAAGGATTACTTGAGCGATTCGCGATTATCAACACTTCATTTGGCTGCATGTAAGCCTTAATTCCCGTTGGAACCAAAAAGGGCTTTAAAGCATTCTCTGAATCCATGATGTCTTGTTGATCTAACTTTCTTCTAGCCTTAATGATACCAAATGACCGAATTAAACCAGTTTTCCAGATTGACGGAATAACCATGTCAACGGCACTGGCAAAGTCATATCCGGCAGCCTTTTCAGTTGCTCGTTTTGGCAAAGTCAAGCCGTCATTCTGATATTTTGAAACAATCTCAAAGCCTCTTTGCATCTTCTAATACCTCTTTATTCTCAAAAATTCCTACTATTATTTTACCAGTATTTCTTAAATTTTGACATTGCTTGACAAAATCATAAAGACCATTGAAAATTAATAATAGTGGTCAAGTTACTAAAAGTAACGACTTAATTTGAAGGGGAACAATCAAATGAATTCAGCAGATCAGCGAGAATTAAAGAAACACGTTGGAAAAGAAGCTGTTAAGCACGTTAAGGATGGGATGGTCTTAGGTCTTGGGTCTGGTACCACCATCAAGTACATGGTAGACGCACTGGGAGAGCGCATCAAAAATGAACATCTAAATATTATGGGTGTGCCAACCTCCAGTAAAACTAAGCGTCACGCGGAAAGCTTAGGCATCACTACTAAGGATGTTGACGAAGTCGATCACATTGATTTAACCATTGATGGGGCCGATCAAATTGACAAAAATTTTCAGGGAATTAAAGGCGGTGGAGCCGCTCACCTGATGGAAAAAATCGTTGCCATTAATTCTGATCGCAACATGTGGATTGTTGACGAAAGTAAGATGGTTAAAAAACTCAATTTTCCACTTCCGCTTGAAGTAATCCCTTATGGCAGTGGCCAACTCTATCGTCGGCTTAATCGGATGGGACTTCATCCGAAATTTCGTCAAAGCACGAATGGAGGAAAATTAACAACCGATTCTGGTGACTACATTATTGACTTAGGCTTACCTGAAATCACGACTCCCGTTCAACTGGGCAAAAAACTTGATAGTATGACAGGAATTGTGGAACATGGGCTGTTCTTGAACATCGTAAATACCATTATCGTAGAACATCCCGACGGACCGGAAACAATTGAAGCTCGCTAATGATTTAACCGACCCAAAAATAACTACGCAAATATCATCAAAATCTAAATAACAAAAGGACGAAAACTTTGATTGAGTTTTCGTCCTTTTGTTATTTAAGGTAGGTCTTATCTAAAATATCTAAATCTGGGTCAAAGGTATAAATGATCGGCTTCCCGTTTTTAACTTCCACGCCATCAATTCCTTTATCACTGATATTTTCTAAATATTTAATTAAAGCTCGCAGTGTGCTTCCGTGAGCAACTATCAATTGATTTTTACCATCCAACAATTTGGGGGCAATCGAATCCTGCCAGTACGGAATCATCCGGTCATAAGCCATTTTAAGGCTCTCTGCTGGTGGCTCAATTACACCTAAGCGCCGATATTTTCGAATCGGGAACACCTGATCTAATTTAGGGGGAACAGCGTAAAAACTCCTGCGCCACTTCATAAACTGTTCGTCTCCGACCCGCTTTCTAACTTCCTCTTTATTTTGACCCCTAAGAGCACCATAGTGTCGCTCATTTAAGCGCCACGTCTTATGTTCAGGAATAAAATCCTGGTTGATCACGTCCAAAACAATGTCAGCGGTGACAATCGCCCGTTTTAAGACTGATGTATGAACATCACCAAACTGAATCCCGGTCTGACCTAAGCGTTTGCCGGCCTTAATTGCCTCTTCTACGCCCTTCTTAGTCAGTGGAACATCACTCCATCCAGTAAAGGTATTAGTGTGATTTGCGACACTTTCACCATGTCTCATAATTACTAACTTACTCATACAACCGCCTCAATAAACTAAATTTATTTACCTTCTTCAATCGTCTGATCGTCTAACATGGTTGAATCGGTCTCTTTATAACGCTCACCTACAAACGTAACCACCGAACCAATCAGGATAATCACAATTCCTACAATGGTAGGCAGATTAATCTTTTCACCCACAAAAATCATTGCTAAGACTGGAGCTAAACCAGGTTTAATAAAGAATACCAGGGACGCAATTGAGACCCCTGATTCTTGCATTGCTAAAAAATAAAACGCAAAACCGCCGCCGGTTACACAGACTCCGATAAAGAATAAAATCCAGAAATTTTGTAAATTAACGTCCTTTAAGATCGGAATGGATGCAAATTGACTCAACCATCCTACCGATTTCATCCCACTTGAAACAAACGGGATATTGGTAATCAATGATAAAACAAATAACTCCAAAGAACCAGCAATAAAAGTGAAACAAGTGATGGTCACTCCATCTAATTCTCTTTTGACCGAGCAATACTGCGACAAAATACTGTAAAAGCCAAAAGTAACAGCCGATAAGAGTGACAAAATAATTCCAACTGGATTAGTTAAGTTAAATGGATTAACAATCACAATTAAGCCAATGACCGAAATGATTAATGAGATTAAGTTGGCCCGTCCAATTCGCTCATGCAAAATGAAATATGCAAAGATTACGGCAAAGACCGGATTACAACTAAACAGGACGGCCACAATAGCTGGCTTATCGTACACAATCGCTAACTGGTACAGGGTCATACTAATTACCACGCACGCAAAACCGGTAAACGCAAACGTCTTCCAATCCTTTAAGTTGATTTTGCGTCGTCGTTTATGTAATTCATACCACGCAAAGGGTAACAAGACAATCCCACCAATGAAGAAACGAAGTAAATTCAACTGAATTGGATTAAACTCACTCCCAGCCACCTTTAGGGCAATCTCCATTGAACTAAACATTAACGTCGAAATTAACACATAAATCACTGATTTTTTCACTTTAAGCTACTACTCCCATTCTTTACTTGTCTATTTTTCAATTGACTCGTCTTAACGGATTTGTTGCACAATCACCATTAAAATGGGCAAAACAATTAAACTGATGATCGTGGTTTCAGCGACCATCAGTGAAGCATAATCTGCATCCGCACCATACTTCCTGGCTACCACCGGTGCGTTAGTCATAACCGGCATGGCAGCCTGCATAATGAAGACTTGTTTCATCAAAACTGGCATCCCGGTTGGAATAACCAACAGTGCCATTAAAATTGGTGAAATCACGAATCGACCCAGTAAAATTCCCCAGTTAGAGGAACTAAAGTCAAATTTGTTAAAGTTGATATTTGCCATCGAAATCCCAATGAACATCATTGAAAGTGGGATGGTTAACCCACCAATATATTGGAAATCACTCATTAAAAAATCAGGAATTTTAATTCGCAGTAAAACCAAAATCACCCCAAAGATAAATCCCAGCAGTGGTGGTGACAAAATTTTACTCACGGTCTTTTTCCAGTCAAACTTGGAATTAGCGTCCCCATCACGTTGGATTAAGTAAACACCAATGGTCCAAAAAAAGGTCGTATTAGCCATGTAGTAAACTAACACGTACGGTAAACTTTTGGCCCCAAACAGAGCCATATTAACCGGCAATCCGACAAAAACAGTGTTTGAATTTAAAAACATTGATTCAAACACCCCCCGATGATACTTTTTAATTCGAATTACCCGCGCAATTGCCACCGAAATCCCAAACATGATTAACATACTAACGACCGGAAATCTTAAGTCTGGCAACGTTGAAAGTAACGTGTCAGTCGTAAAATCGCGACCAATCGTATAGATCATGTAACACGGCAAGGCTACGTCAATAACCAGTTTAACAATTAAGTTAGTTGAATCATCATTAAACCAGTGCCGTTTAGCCAAAACAAAACCGAGCACGATCATGATCAGTACAATTAATATCCCTGATATACTCTTAAAAAAAATACCCATTTGATCATCCTATTCTTGTAAGTTTTACTTAAGTTATTGTACCACACGATTTTACACCACTAGAAATTGCCCCAATAAGAATAATACGGTTATATTAAAATCTACTAAAAAGTTGAGAAATAACTAGCGTTAGCTGCCATAACTGCTATATAATTTGGGGCAGTATTAATAAATAAGCGGGGAATAATAATGTCAAAATACGATAATAATAATGACGACAATCGCGAATATAGCCGGCGAGCTGGTAATCCACATTTTTCCGAACCAAAGTCAGAGCCAGCCGTTGACTATGATAACGAGCCGCACCATCCAGTTGCCTGGACTTTTATGGTTATCATCTTATTGATTGTCATCATTGCCCTTGCTTTTGGTTTCCGTGCTTACACCCAGGCTCGTCATTCCTTTGGAGGAACGTTTCAAGACGATGGGATTGGAAAATCAAGAAACGTCTCAAATCTTCTAAAGAAACGAAAGCCGTTTTCAATCTTACTAATGGGAACCGACACGGGCGCCCTTGGTAGACACGACGTTGGCCGCACCGACACCATTATCGTTGCTACCGTTAACCCGCAAAAGCAGACCACTTACTTAACCAGTATCCCCCGCGATACCAAGGTCGTGGTCGACGGTGACTCACAGCCATACGAAAAAATCAACGCTGCTTACACCATCGGTGGTCCAAAGACTGCCATTTCAACTGTCCAGCATCTCTTAAACGTTCCCATCGACTACTTTGCGATCGTTAACATGGGTGGTTTAAAACAGATGGTTGATTCCGTTGGGGGTGTCGAAGTGAAGCCACCATTGACGTTTAAGTATGGGAATGCCAATGTAGTTAAGGGCAAAATGACCCATCTAGATGGTGATCAAGCCCTTGATTATTCTCGAATGAGGGATGATGACCCGAAAGGTGACTACGGTCGCCAACAGCGACAACGGCAAGTCTTAGAAAAATTAGTGATGAAAGGAATGGGAATTTCTTCCATTCCCAGGTACCAACAAATTCTTGAATCATTAAATGGAAACCTCAAAACCGATTTATCCTTTGATGACATGATTGCCATTAGATCTAAGTATGGTCCAGCCACTCATCACATCAAGTCTGAGACCCTTCAGGGGAATGAAGCAATGATTAACGGAGTCAGTTATCAAGTCGCCCAACCAGACGAATTGATGAACGTCTCAAACCATATTCGAACCACCTTGAATTTACCGCAAGCTAAGGGTTTAACTCCGAAACAACAAGAAACCAATTCCCCTAGTAATGGTGATCCATCCAACAACAATACTGCTACCAATGATTCATCAGGGAGTACCACCGATCCAAACTCAACGGCACCAACATATTAAAATAGACTTGTAAGAATAGGGATAATAACCTATCTTGCAAGTCTATTTTTATTTATGGGATCTTTTATCTAATTTCATTTAAATCAAGGCCAAGAGCCCTTGCTACTCGAGTCCCATACTCTGGGTCAGCCTTATAAAATTGTCTGGTTTCTAGGATTTGGATCTCATGATTATCAACGGAACCAAGCGTTTCTTTGATCGTATTAATCAGGCGATCACGTTCCTCTGGTTTCATTACATGATACAACTTTCCGGCGGCACTATAGTAGTCAGTGTCATAGGGTTTAAAGGCTCCGGTTTCACCTTCCACTTTATCGGGACTGATTGAAGCACTCAAATCTTCAACTGGACCACCTTTACCGTTTGGTTCATAGTTGACCGATCCGTCTTGTCCTTGTGCCATTTGACCATCACGTTCGTAATTTTCAACCTTGTCTAATGGACGGTTGACCTTTAATTGTTCATAATTAGCGCCTAAACGATATCTTTCAGCGTCCTTATACGCAAACAACCGTCCTTGAAGTAACTTATCAGGACTTGCTTCAATCCCAGGAACCAGGTTAGCGGGTGAGAAAGCTAATTCTTCCACATCGTCAAAATAGTTAGTTGGATTTTGGTTTAAGGTAAATTCCCCAACTTCTTGTAGTGGGTAATCCTTATGAGAAACCACCTTAGTTACATCAAAAATATCTGGTTTGTAATCAATTCCTGCTTGATAAGGGATAATCTGAACATAAACTTTCCATGTTGGATAGTTCTTTTGTTCAATTGCATCGTATAAATCATGAATTAAATAATCGGTATCTTCAGTTGCTGCTTTTGAAGCTTGTTCATTAGTCATGTTCTTAACCCCTTGTTGGCTAATGAAGTGATACTTAACCCAAAATGGAGTCCCTTCTTTATTAACCCACTTATACGTGTGACTTCCATAACCATTCATTGTTCGATAACTAGCCGGATTACCACGATCACCCATCAGGTAGGTGACCTGGTGAACTGATTCTGGTGAACGAGACCAGAAATCCCACTGCATCTCTTGTGAACGTAAATGAGTCTTAGGATCACGCTTCTGGGAATGAATAAAGTCAGGAAACTTAAGCGGATCGTTAACAAAGAACACCGGAGTATTATTACCAACAATGTCGTAATTGCCTTCTTGCGTGTAGAATTTCAACGCAAATCCACGAACATCACGAACGGTGTCAGGATAACCAGCTTCACCCGCAACCTGCGAGATTCTAATGGTCATTGGGGTTTCTTTGCCCACACCATTGAATAAATCAGCTTTAGTGTACTTACTCATGTCATGTGTAAGTTTAAAAACGCCCTTGGCACCAGCACCTTTAGCATGAACGACTCGCTCTGGAATCCTCTCACGATTAAAATGAGCTAACTTTTCTAGTAATTGATAATCCTGCATCAAAACAGGACCACGAACACCAGCTGTTTGAGAATGTTCGTTATTAGCCCACGGTTGACCAGCTTCGGTTGTTAATTTATCTGACATAATTATCACACCATCCTTGTTAATTAATCGTTCACTTCTTAGATTAATCGTGCACAACTTAATGTCAACAAAAGAGACTTAGAATTAAAAAGAACACCATATCTTAAAATGATATGGTGTTCTTGAATTAAATGATGCGGCCAAGAAGACTCGAACTTCCACCGGGATAAATCCCGACAAGATCCTTAATCTTGCGCGTCTGCCAATTCCGCCATGGCCGCATTGCTACAATAAACATCATAGCAAATTTAACGAGATAGCGCAATGAATTTTTTAATTATTCTTCACCACGAATCGTGGCACCATCCCTATCAAGGTCAACTAACTTACATACTCCATCCAATTGATCGTTACTTTCAATCTTCTGTTGTAACTTGGTGAGTTGGTCATAATCTCCTAGCGTGACAATCGATGAACCCACTCCACTAATGTAAGTTCCGTAGATTCCTAGTTCATGAGCAGTCTGTTTAATTACTTTGAAGTCTTTAAAATCATTCCCCTGTCCAGTGCGAACCAAACTATCAGCTTCAATCATTCGAGCCGCTTTATTCCAATCATTTTGCATTAATGCAGCGACAAAAACGTTCGAAGCGCTACTAGTCTGTACCTCTTGACCAAACGTAATTTCCTTTGGGAAACGTTCCATTCCCCTCTGTTGGGTAATTTTCTCATTTCGAATGAAAACCAAGGCTTGCATTTCATCGGGCATATGAGCTTTGACAACGTCAGTCTTTCCATCCTCATAGTGAGAAATTGTTATATCTCCCAGAATGGCTGAGGCAATGTTGTCAGGATGTCCTTCCATTCGACTACCAATGTTAATTTGGTCATTAACTGATAAGTTCATATTTTCAAGCTTGTTAGCAATTTTAATTCCCGCAGCAATCGCCGTGGTACTAGACCCAAGCCCCTTTTCCAGTGGAACATCTGACATTACCGTTAGTTGATGGGGCATGATTTTAGGGTTAACCTTTAAAATCGTTTGAACCACCAAATTTTTGTCATCGTGAGGAACTGAATCGCCAAACGCATGATTGACCCGCCACTTCTCAGTTTCTTCTTCAACGATCACCGTGTAATACATATGAAGAGCGAGCCCAACCGAATTATAGCCATTACCAACATTACCAGAAGTTGCTGGAACTCTCACAATAATTTTTTCCATGATATTTCACTCCTTCTTAACTAGTTTTAGCTTACCACGACACTTACTACATACAAAACGTGAGATATTAACCCGTCGCTTTCGCCGATATAATTGGCCACACTTAGTACACTCATAAAGGTAATAATAAGCTGATTGTGCTTTTAAAATTGGAGCATAACGACTACCACCCACAGCTCTTAATAACTGCTTAAATTCTTTTGAACGATGATTAGCGGAATACCCTGCTAAATGAAGATGATAATGAACAAGTTCGTGTTTAATGATTCCCACAAGTTCTTCTCTAGAGATCCCCTTCGCCATCGTTTGATTAATATCAATATCATGATCTTTAAGGTGGTACCGACCACCCGTGGTTTTCAATCGACCATTAAAATATGCGCAGTGCTTAAATGGTTTCCCAAATGACTCCAATGAAATTTGTTCGACCAGTTTCTGTAATTCATCGTCATGCAAATAAGTTCGCTCCTATTCTGGACCAACCATGGAAAGTTTAATTCGTTTTCGATTTAAATCAACACTTAACACCCACACGTCGACAATGTCACCAACAGAAACAAGCTTTGCTGGATCCGATATAAATCGATCACTCATTTTGGAAATATGAACGAGACCATCCTGTTTTACCCCAATGTCAACAAACGCACCAAAATCAGTGACATTGCGAACGGTTCCTTGTAATTTCATTCCTGATTTCAAATTTTCAATCTTCATAATATCCGATTTAAGTAACGGCTTCGGCATCGTATCACGTTGGTCACGTCCGGGATTTTTCAAACTAGCTAAAATATCTTTGACCAACTGCTGATCAATTGATAGTGATTGTGATAAATCAACTTCATTTGCTTTTTCAAGCTTTTTTCGACCTTCATCAGAACTAAAATTATCAATTGTAAGTCCCATTGCTGACAAGATTTGTTTAGCTTGCCGATAACTTTCTGGGTGAATATCAGTATTGTCCAATGGATTCTTGCCATTAATGATACGTAAAAATCCAACTGATTGTTCAAAAGCCTTTGGTCCTAATCGTTTAACTTTTTTTAATTGATTACGGTTAGAAAAAGCACCGTTTTCATCTCGATATTCAACAATATTTTGTGAAGTGGATTTAGTTAATCCCGAGATGTGTTCAAGTAGATTTGGACTAGCGGTGTTCAAGTTGACCCCGACTTGGTTAACGGCGGTCTCAATCACCCGATCCAACTGTGCATCAAGGTTACTTTCAGAGACATCATGCTGGTACTGACCAACCCCAACCGCTTTGGGGTCAATCTTAATCAACTCAGAAAGTGGATCCTGTAGTCGTCTTCCAATACTAATGGCTGAACGTTCCTCAACATGAAGGTTAGGAAACTCTTTTCGCGCATTGTTACTAGCAGAATATACTGATGCTCCAGCTTCACTAACAATTACGTAGTGAACCGGATAATCAATGGATTTAATTGCATCAGCTACAAATTGTTCCGATTCGCGTGACGCGGTTCCGTTACCAATCGCAATCATTTGAACGTGATACTTCTTAATCAGGTCAATCAATTGTTCTTTAGCTCGCGCTTGCTGTGCTTCTGTCGCTGGTTTAGTGGCTTTAATAATTTCCTTTGCCAAGAATTTACCGTTTGCATCAATGACCGCTAGTTTGCATCCCGTTCGGTACGCTGGGTCAAAACCAAGAACCACCTCACCCTTGATTGGCGCCTGCATTAACAGGTGATACAGATTTCTTCCAAACACTTCAATGGCATGATTTTCTGCGGCTTCAGTCATAGTGGAACGAATTTCACGTTCGATGGCAGGACCGATGAAGCGCTTATAAGCATCTTTTGAAGCGTCTTTAACAAAGTCAACTGCGGGACCATTATGATTACTAACCACATGAAAATCAATGTAATGCATAATGGCATTAACATCAACATCTAGTTTCACGGTCAATACCTTTGCTTTTTCACCACGATTGATTGCTAAAACCCGATAACTCGGAACCGTTTTGGCTCGCTCACTAAAATCGTAGTAATCACCATAAACGCCACCTTCGTCATTGACCTTTCCTTTAGGTTTAACCTTTGCCGCCAGCATAGCGTTTTTTAAGGTATAGTTTCGAATCCATTCCCGAAACTTAGCGTTGTTTCCAATGGCATCCGTAATGATTTCACGGGCTCCATCTAAAGCGTCATTAACGGAACTAACGTCGTGATCATCATCTATAAAGGACTTTGCCAGTTGTTTTAATGGCTCATTTTGAAACTTTAAAATTGCAGTTGCAAGTGGCTCTAATCCCTGTTCCCTTGCAACCATCGCCTTTGTTTTTCGTTTTTGCTTATATGGCAAATACAAGTCTTCCACAATCTGAATACTGTCAGCATTTAAGATGTCTTGTTTTAACTGCTTGGTTAATTGGCCTTCTTCGTCAATCTTTTTTACCACTTCTTCCTTTCGGTGGCTCAGCTTTGCTAGACGCTGGTAAGTATCCTCAAGTTCCCGAATGGAAACCTCATCCAAATTACCGGTTCTCTCTTTGCGGTATCGTGCAATAAACGGAACGGTATTACCATCCTCAAGCATTTCTAAGGTTTGTTGAATTTGTCGTTTCGAAATGTGTGGTAACGCTTTTGCAGTTTGATCAATTAAAGTTTTTTCCATTTTTTCACCATAATCTTTCAAATAAAAACTCCATTAAATAATTAACGGAGTTATTGTAATCAAATTTATTTCCAAAACGTATCATAAACATTAATGGGAAGGTGTCGCTTATGTTGAGTTTTCAAATACCAATTTTCAATCACATTAGCTGCACTAGAACTAATGTCCTGGCCTTCTAAAAAGTCATCAATATTTTTATAACTAACCCCAAGTGCTTTTTCATCTGGAAGAGCTGGACGATCATCTTCAAGATCCGCCGTTGGGGTTTTCTCGTAAAGGTTTTTAGGTGCGTCAAGGTACTTAAGAAGCGCACGACCTTGTCGTTTATCCAGTCGCCAAATTGGAACAATATCAGAGGCACCGTCACCAAATTTAGTGTAAAAACCAGTCACCGCCTCGGCGGCATGATCAGTGCCAAGTACAATCCCTTGATTGGCACCAGCAATGGTGAACTGTGCGATCATCCGCGTCCGAGCTTTAACGTTGCCCTTATTAAAATCAGAGACAGCATCACCGTTAGCTTCAACTGCTTTTACCATCGCATCGACTGAATCCTTGATATTGACGCGTTCAACCCGATCAGCATCCATAAAATCAATGGCTTCCATAGCATCCGATTCATCAGCTTGTTCACCATAAGGAAGGCGAACCGCAATAAACTGATATTCAGTATCACCCGTTTCTTCCCTTAATTCATTCATTGCCATCGATGCCAATTTTCCCGTCAAAGTGGAATCTTGACCACCAGAAATTCCCAGTACTACTGATTTAATGAACGAATTCTTTTTAACGTAATCCTTAATAAAATCAACACTACGTCTAATTTCTGTTTCAGGATCGATCTTTGGCTGAACCCTTAAAGCATTAATAATCTGTTTTTGCAGTCGTTTTTGTTTCTCATCCATTACTATCACCTACTCTAATTTTTGCTCAACCCCATTATGAATTTCATTAATCAAACTCATCTTGTGGTCCCATAATTTCTTAGAAAGATCAACTGGGTAATCTTGTGGATTTAACTGACGCTTGTACTCTGGCCAGAGTGCCTTCAAAGAGTCAGTCGCATGCTGCTTAGTAACCTCTAACGTCGGCATTTGATATACCTGCTTTCCATCTTTAAAGATATCTTGTAAGAGCGGTTGAGCATTAAAGTTGGTAATAGTCTTGTTAATGTACGTGAAATGCGGATGGAACATGTACACGGAAGACTGTTCACGTGGATCTTCACCATCAAGTGTGATGTAATCTCCCTCAGACTTACCGTCGTCTTTTTCAGTAATCCGCCAAACTTGCTTCTTACCTGGAGTGGAAACCTTCTCAGCATTATTGGAAAGTTTAATGGTATCGACCATGTGCCCCTGTTCATCTTCAACTGAGACCAACTTGTAAACCGCACCAAGTGCGGGTTGGTCAAAAGCCGTAATTAGCTTGGTCCCAACTCCCCAAGAGTCGATTTTGGCATTTTGCATCTTCAAACTACTAATGGTGTATTCATCAAGGTCGTTGGAAGCCACAATTTGAACATCCTTAAAGCCAGCTTCATCCAGCATTTCTCTAACTCTTTTTGATAAGTACGCCATATCACCGGAATCAATTCTGACACCTTGAAAGTTAATCTTGTCGCCCATTTCTTTTGCAACTCGAATTGCATTTGGGACCCCACTTTTAATGGTATCAAAGGTATCTAACAGAAAAGTACAGTTCTTATGGGTTTGGGCATACGCCATAAATGCATCATAGTCATTTCCAAATGATTCAATCAAAGAGTGCGCCATCGTTCCGCTGACAGGAATGCCAAATTCCTTACCAGCTAACACATTGGAAGTCGCGTTAAACCCACCAATGTATGCCGCTCTGGTTCCCCACAGTGCTGCATCAACTTCTTGGGCTCGACGACTACCAAACTCCATTAAAGGATTATTTCCAGCTACCATTCGAATTCGAGCCGCTTTAGTAGCGATTAAAGTCTGATAGTTCACCATGTTCAAAATAGCGGTCTCAACTAATTGACATTCCGCAATCGTTCCTTCAACTTGAACAATGGGCTCGTTGTTATAAACTAAATCACCCTCAACAGCAGAACGAATTGTTCCAGTAAACTTGAAGTTACGAAGATAATCTAAAAATTCATCGGAATAATCGCTAATTGACTTTAAATACTTAATGTCCTCATCAGTGAAGTGAAGGTTGTTGATATATTCAATAATGTGTTTTAATCCTGCAAAGACGGCATATCCATTTCCAAAGGGCATGTCTCTAAAAAAAACTTCAAATACAGCATGACGATTTTGCATATGTTTTTCAAAATAAGTTGCCATCATATTGATTTCATAATAGTCAGTGTGTAAAGTTAAATTATCAGGACTTTGTAATGTTGACATCTTTAATCTCCTCTAGCCCTTTCAGGCTAAACTATTGTTGTTACTCGTTGCACATTATATCACATAATAACCAAAAAGAAGGCTAACAAATGACGCACAAATTTCCGACCACCGACATCGCTTCCATCCCCTTTGTTAACACGACTTTCACCGAATTTATGCAGGTGATTGAATCCCAAATAGACGACCACCAAAACACGTTTGTGGTAACCGCCAATCCAGAAATCGTCGTTTATGCTGATCGTCATCCTCACTACCAAAAAGTTTTAAAAGACGCCACTTACGTCGTGCCAGATGGGATTGGCATTATCAAGGGTGCCAAAATGCTAAATGACCCAATGCCAGAACGAATCACCGGTTATGACATTTTTAAAGCACTGTTAACTTGGGGAAACCAAAATAACAAGTCAGCTTATTTTCTGGGAGCCAAACCCGATGTCGTATTTGATTTACGAAAAGTCTTAACCGTTAACTATCCACATTTAAAAATTGTGGGGATGCAGGACGGTTATTTTAAAAACGATACTCCCATCATTAACAACATTGAAAACAACGACATTGACATGATTTTTGTTGCGACCGGTTTCCCTATGCAAGAAGAATTTATCGCAAAATATCGCAATAAAAATAACGGGCTGTGGATTGGGGTTGGAGGCAGCTTTGACGTTTTAGCTGGACACGTCAAGAGAGCTCCTAAGTTCTGGATTAATCATCACATCGAATGGCTCTATCGCCTTTTTAAAGAACCCACCCGTTTTAAACGAATGCTAGCCATTCCTGAATTTTTAAATTTAGTTAGAAAACAAAAAAAGGATGAGAAGTGATCTCATCCAACTTTACGAGCCCTCGTTAGTAGGGCTCTTTTTTATTTATTTAGGTAAAACTCAAATCGCTCAGCAGCGTACTGAGCCTGAACAAACTCAAATGGTTGCTGATTTTGAAGATAAGATATCTGTTTTAGCTTAAGAATGGGTGCCTTAACCTCAATATCCAGTAAATCAGCAATCCGATCAGTCGCTAAAATCGCCGAAATAAATTGCTTCGCGCTTCTTGGACGAAGTCCCTTCTTGTCCTCTAAAGAACGATACAGGGAGCTAGAAACGTCTTCTTCACTTAACCCTTCGACCATCGATGCATTAACAGCTGCCACTTCATAGCAAATTGGAATGTCGTCCCCATAGCGAATCCGATTCATCCGCAAAACCCGATCATCCTGACTCAGCCCCAAGACGGAGGCTTCCTTAAAGGTGGGCTCAACAATCTTATATGACAAGGTTTTGGTGGATGGCTTTTTTCCTTGAGCCAGCATAATGTTAGTAAAGCTGGTTACTCCGGACATCTTTTCTTGAACCTTTTGGTTAGTAACGTACGTTCCTGAGCCGGCAATCCGTTTTAATATTCCATCCTCAACGAGCGCTTGAACAGCTTGCCTGAACGTCATCCGACTTACTCCGTACTGTTCGGATAGTTTTCTTTCAGATGGAATCCGGGTTCCCACTTTCCAGCTTCCGTCTTCGATCTTACTCTTAATATCATCATGAATTTTAATATAAACAGGTACTGTCATAATTACTCCTACCTTGGCATAAAAAAATCGACTAACATTTGTTAGTCGATTTTACACCAATAATTAGTATTGGGCTAGCTGGGTTCGAACCAGCGCATCACAGGATCAAAACCTGTTGCCTTACCACTTGGCTATAGCCCAAGAATCAATGGAGGGGAGTGGATTCGAACCACCGAACCCGAAGGAGCGGATTTACAGTCCGCCGCGTTTAGCCAGACTTCGCTACCCCTCCATAATAAATGAGTAATTCGTAATAACGAATCAACGTTTATTATATTACACGGGATCATGATGTTAGTCAATACTTTTTTTCAAAAAATAAAAGGCGCTAACTTTACAGCGCCTTTCATTATAGTGATTTTAATTTACTCCATCCATCAGTTTTTTCACTGGTTTGATCATCAATAATAAGACAATTCCAAACAAGATGGCTACAAGTCCAACGATTCCAAAGTACGCGATTTCGTGTCCCGGAGTGTAGAACTTAACGATTTGTGAGTTAACCGCCTGACCAGCAGCATCCGCTAAGAACCACATACTCATCATCTGTGATTCAAATGCTTTCGGAGCAAGTTTGGTGGTAACGGAAAGCCCAATTGGTGAAATCAACATTTCGGCAATTTCAACAATGGCCCAACTACCAATTAGCCATAATGGGCTAACTTTAGCTGATGAACCAAATAGGAAAATTGGAATCATCATAAATAAGTACGAAAATCCAGCGAAAAACATTCCCCACGTAAACTTAACTGGGGAGCTGGGCTCTTCTTTTCTTTTAGCCAGATATGTCCATAAGAATGCGAACAGTGGTGTGTACAGCATAATGAACAATGGGTTAAGTGACTGATACCAAGTAGCATTAATGTGCAAAAATCCAAGGTTATTGTTAGTTTGATTTTCAGCAAACAAAGCCAAAACAACGGATCCTTGTTCCTCAATGGCCCAGAATACCGCAGCAGCGATAAATAATGGAATATAGGCAAGAACCCGTGAATGTTCTGTCTTAGTAACCTTCTTACTTCTCAAAATAACAACGAAGTAAATAATTGGGGTTAAAATTGCGATGATACTCAATAACAAAACAAAGTTATCAATACTCAAAACTTTAAAGTACCACATCCCCGCGATAATAACGGCAAATACAGCTAAGCCACCAATAATTTCAAGAACTAAACGATTCAAATCATCTGGTTCTAAGGGATCACTTGGATAGAGACCATCGATACTCAAAGTCTTTTTACCACTAAAGTAGTAGTAAATTAAAGCAAAGAACATTCCGATCGCAGCTAGTGAGAATCCAGCATGGAAATTAAAGTCCATTCCGACGGTCCCAACTAAGATTGGTGCGATGAACGAACCTAAGTTAATCCCAAAAACAAAAATGGTAAATCCAGTATCACGTCTTGGATCATTTTCACCATATAAGGCACCAACCATTTCTGAAACATTTGGCTTCAACAGTCCAGTACCAACAGTGATTAAGACAATGGAAATAAACAACGCTCCGGCACCAAATGGTAATGAAAGTACCACGTGCCCAAACATAATTAAAATTCCACCATACAGAACGGTCTTTCGACTCCCCCAAACTCGGTCACTTAAATAACCACCTAACACTGAAGTTAGAAATACCAGTGAACCGTAAATTGCCATAACTGAAGCTGCTGTGGTTGGAGAAAATCCTAATCCACCCTTGGCGACTGAGAAATACATGTAGTATAAAAGAATTGCACGCATCCCGTAGTAACTGAATCGTTCCCACATTTCAGTGAAGAACAGTGTTTGCAACCCTTTTGGCTGCCCAAAGAACGCATGGTCGAGACTCTTCTCGCCTTGTCCGTTCATAAAATCTCCTCCTGTCAATCTTTTAACAATTATCAGAAATAATACCATTCTTGATTTTCATTTACAATCATATCTCGACAAAAAATTTGTTAGAATAGTGATTATCAAGGAAAAGGAAGTGAATAATACATTGTTCAAGGAATTTAAAGAATTTATATCACGAGGGAATGTGGTTGACATGGCCGTTGGAATTATCATCGGGTCTGCATTCACTTCGATCGTGACTTCATTGGTTAATAACATTTTCAACCCGTTTATTGGACTGTTTTTAGGAAAAATCGATCTTTCATCACTTGCCATCACCGTTGGAAAAGCAAAGATAAAATATGGCTTATTTCTAAACTCAGTCATCAATTTCCTGCTGATTGCTTTCATCGTCTTTTTATTGGTCAAATTTATCAACAAATTAACTAATAAAAATCAAAAAAAGCAAGAAAAGAAGGCTCAAGAACCGAGCCTTACTGATCAATATCTAGCTGAAATTGTTAAACTGCTTAAAAAGTAATTCCTTAATCACACTAACGCTCTGTTGGTGTTTTTTTATAGCATATCTAGGTATCTGTCGCGTTCCCATTGAGAAACGTTTTGTCTGTAAGCATTCCATTCCATGTTCTTTGCATCCAAGTAATTTTGATACATGTGAGGTCCCATGGCTTTCTTCATAAGTGGATCAGCTTCATATGCTTTAAGCGCATTATGAAGAGTGGAAGGTAAGTTTTCAATATGATCTAATTTTCGTTCCTTGCCATCCATATGATAGATATTACGGTCAATTGGTTCACCTGGTTCGATTTTGTTTTTAATACCATCTAAACCAGCTTCAAGAATTGATGCAATTGCTAAGTATGGGTTAGCTGAAGGATCAACACTTCGAAGTTCAAGGCGGGTGCTAAGACCACGACTAGCTGGAACTCTAACTAATGGTGAACGGTTCGATGCCGACCATGCCACATAGACCGGTGCTTCAAAGCCAGGAACTAGTCGCTTGTAGGAGTTAACGATTGGGTTACATACGGCAGTTAATGCTTTAGCGTGCTTCAAAAGTCCACCTAAGAAGTAGTATGCCGTTTGTGATAATTCCAGGTCACCATCTTTATCATAAAAGACGTTGTCACCATCTTTATCAAACAATGACATGTTGATGTGCATCCCAGATCCATTGATACCATTCAGTGGCTTTGGCATGAAAGTGGCGTATAATCCGTACTTTCTAGCAACTGTTTTTACAACTAACTTAAAGGTTTGAATATGATCTGCCGTAACCACGGCGTTGTCGTACTGAAAATCAATTTCATGTTGTCCAGATGCTACTTCATGGTGAGAAGCCTCAACTCGAAAGCCCATATTTTCTAATTCAAGAACCATATCACGACGAATATTGGCTGCCAAATCCATTGGTGCCAAATCAAAGTAACTTCCGTGATCATTCAATTCAGTGGTTGGATTACCCTTATCGTCCATTTTGAACAAGAAGAATTCAGGTTCTGGGCCAATGTTAAAGTTAGAAAAGCCCATTTCTTTCATTTCATCCAGAACACGCATTAAATTATTTCTTGGATCACCAACGAACACCTCGCCATCTGATGTATGAACACTACATGTCAGACGAGCAACCTTACCGTGTTCGTCACCCCATGGGAAGACCATCCACGTTGAAAGATCAGGGATCAGGTACATATCACTTTCCTCAATGCGTACGAAACCATCAATTGAAGATCCATCAAACATAATCTTACCATCTAAAACCTTGTTTAGTTGGTTAACGGGTACCTCAACATTTTTGATGCTGCCCATCAAGTCAGTAAACATTAGTCGAATAAATCGGACGTCTTCATCTTTTACCATTTGGCGAATGTCGTCTTTTGTATAATCATGTACCATAAGTAGTCTCCTTATTTTAAATACTTACCCTGTTGCTTTAAATCAGAATCATCATACAAGCGTCCAGCTTTTAAAATATCGTCTTTCAAGTATTCGCGGACATCTTCATCACTAAGTGATTTATCACCACTATGTAAAAGTTTTCGACGACGTTGTTTCTCAAATACTCTTTTAACCTGAGCAATTGTCATTCCTTCAATAAGATAGTTGTGAATCTCAAGAATTTGGTCCACATTATCTAATGAATACAAACGTCGGTTTCCTGATGTTCGTTTAGAATGAACAAGACCATGATCATCGTAATACCTTATTTGTCTGGATGATAAGGAAGTAAGCTTCATAACCGTTCCCATTGGCAGAACCGCTAAAGATTTCCTCAGTACTTTTTCACTCATACGCATATCTCCTTGATATGACACCATTCTATTCGTTATTGATATAAGCGTCAATAACCTATGTTATGAAATGTAACACTGATCCAAGTTTAACATAAAACTTGCAATATAAAAAAAGACACAAGAAATAAATTCTTGTGTCTTCATGTATGTATGTGCATATTCAAGCACACCATTAGATTCTATTCACCCGTTATTTGCTATGCCAAAAATTTAATCATCATTAAGAATGAATAAAAAATTTATGCCGGCTGCAGGACTTGAACCTGTGACCCTCGGTTTACGATACCGATGCTCTACCAGCTGAGCTAAGCCGGCAAAATGACGATAAATTAAAAGTGCTAACGGCAATTGTTGTTAGCACTCAGACATAGCTCCGGCAGGCGGGCTCGAACCGTCGACAACCTGATTAACAGTCAGGTGCTCTACCAACTGAGCTATGCCGGAATAA
>NZ_JBWXUT010000005.1:0-145667 GCF_059901545.1 Fructilactobacillus sp. X1R3C1 | reverse complement strand
CTGTCACTTCTCAGTTTCTTTGGCTTAGGGAAATGGTTTAAAGACCGAAAAGAAACCAAGTAAGTTTGTGATTTAAAGATTAAGCGAGATTAATAAGTTTAAAGGCTAACATCCATTTTGGGTGTTAGCCTTTTTATAAATTCATACTTTCAAGGACTCATACCGATATTTAATCTGTGTGAGTCTTTTTTCTTACCGGAAATGTGTTTGGTATTAAACCATTTACCATATTTCTGAAATGTTTGCTTTAATGTTAAAAGAATATTTAGTCATAATAAAAAGCTCCAAATCAGTTAGTTTTTACCTAACCATTTTGGAGCCTATTAATGTCTAAAAATTACAGAGCACTTCATAAATTAATAAAATGTTTTTTAATGACAAATTATTAGTCAACGTTTTCACGTCGAACCACACAGGTACCTTCAGGAACTTCGAAATCTTTTTGAATCAAAGTTAATTTTCCGGTATCGGCGTCTCGTGAGTAAAGAGTAGCATTGTCACTGTTTTGGTTAGCAACGATAAACATTGATTCATCGGCACTAAAGTTAAAGTCGCGAGGGAACTCACCTTCACTTGAAATCAATTGAATTCGTTTTAAATCACCATTTGGTTTAATCTTAAAGACCGCAATTGAATCGTTACCACGGTTTGAGACATAGACAAAGCGGTTGTCCTTTGAAACTTTGATTCCAGCAGCACCGTTGTGACTTTCCCAATCGTCAGGAATGGTTGAAACAATTTGTTGAACCGTGAATAATCCAGCCTCTTCGTTGTAGTCAATCACAGCAACTTTACTGCTTAGTTCACCAACAAGGTAACCCTTGCCAGTTCCTGGAACAAAAGTAATGTTTCGTGGTCCAAAGCCAGGGTGAGCGTTGACTTCGCTGACTAAGTTTAATTTACCTTGATCAGAAACATCATAGAGGTAGACGCGGTCAAGACCAAGGTCACACACTACCAGTCGATTATCAGGAGTTAGATTGGCATAATGAGGGTGTGGCCCGTCGGCCTGCTCAGGAAGTGGCCCAGGAATTCCATTATCTTGGGCACGATCGGTAAGCTTTAAAGTGCCATCTGCTTGGATTTTGTAAACGCTGGCGTGTCCCATGTGGTAGTTGGCGGTAAAGACAAATTGGCGTCTTTCGTCAATGGAAACAAAGGCGGCTGAAGTACCTTTTTCGATGCATTCCTGCATTTCTTTAGCTGGGATGGTTTTACCATCGAAAGTTGCTACTCCACCACGGAGTTCTGGTTCGTCCATATTACGATCAACGGCGTAGATCTTGTGGGCTTTTGACTCGGCAAGATATGTAGGACTCCCAATCTCGGCTACTAATTGAGTGTTTTGTAATCTTTTTTTGTCGGTATCTAACTCGATTTGGTAGATCCCCTGGCTAGCATTAATGGTGTAAGTTCCAATTAAATATTTTTCAATCATGATCTCAATTCCCTCCTAATATATACAGTTTCATTTTGCCACAAAAGTGATCCTTTTGCAGTCGAAATGTATTTTTATTTATTCAAGTTTCAAATTTTATGGATGGTAAAAGTAGTAATCGTGACGGAAATGAAATTAGTTTAGTAAATTCTATTGACGTGTCACATGAGCGGTGTAAACTATTGGAAATTTCACCTATCAACTAATCGTGAAATTATCAACAGGTTTGGAGGGATGAAAATGGGAAGTAAAGCAAAATTTGTTAACTCACCAAACGAACTTTTTGCTGGTTCGTTTGGCATCGAGATCGAGGAGGAACGGGTTGATCTGAATCGTGACAGTCTCTCTCGCTATGCTCACAGACGTGAACTAGGTGATCGACGAGGGAAAACCCACTTTCAGACTGACTTTGCTGAGTGTATGGAAGAATTAGTTACGGATAAACACACGACCACCAAAGGAGTGCTCCTACAAATGCGATCACTTCAGTCTATTCTTCATGGAACACTAGAACCAAGTGAGATTATTTGGCCGATGTCGATGCCACCCAAACTTGATGAAGATGATGTTAATTTTGTAAGAAAGACGTTTAAGCGTTTTTGGATGGATGATTATCGCAAATGGCTCGTGAGACGCTACGGAATTTTTCGTCAAATCATGTGTGGCATTCATTTTAACTATTCACCCAGTGCTCAAATTATTGAGATTTTTCAACGAAATTATTCTATTGATAGTCAGAAAGGGGCACAGTCAGAGCTGTTGTTTCAAATTGCTCAACAATTGGTAGGATATCGTTGGCTTTTAACGTACCTTTTTGGGGCAAGCCCGCTATCAGAAAATCCAGAAGATCACTTATTCGGTGCTGAAAAAAAGATTGTCCCAGTCCGTTCTTTACGTTCCAGTCAATACGGATACGAAAACTTGGATAATATCCATGTTTCTTACGCTAGTTTGAGTCAATACGTAAACAACTTGCAGCATGAGGTTAATTCCCACAAATTATTTTCCGAGAGCGAGTTTTATGGTCCGGTGCGTTTAAAGACTAAAGATGGGATTAATTCTGTTAAGGAAGAGGGATTCGACTATCTTGAACTTCGGACCCTTGATCTTGATCCATTTGACTTTTTAGAGATTAATTTAAAAACTTTAAATTTCATCCATCTTATAATAGTTGACGGGATTGTTAATCCTCAGAAATGGACTAACGAAAGTTTAAATGAAGCAAAAGATCAAAATAATCGGGTCGCTTTACAATATCCAACTGCTCCGTTACCACCATCTTTACAGAGTAAGACTTATCAGGTCTTGGATCAGCTTGATGAATTAATTGAACATGCTCCTAATGATTTAAAACCAGAGCTAGCTCAAGCTAATAAGGCCGCTAGAAATAAAGTTGATAATCCAAACTTGACACCATCCGCAAAACTAATGAAATATGCTGAGAATCGCTCATTAATGAATTTTGGAATTCAGCGCGGTGAGCAACTAAAAAAAGAGTATGAAAATCAGAGCCTTGAGGATGCTTTTCCTGGGGTTCAACCAGATACAGTTAATCAATATATTGAGAAACAAAAGGGAGTTTAATGAGTATTCATTAACTCTCTTTTTTGAATCATCCTGAGACTATATAAATGACACACCCGGTATGTTATACTTATAAGAGTTTGGAGGCATCAAAATGGCAGATAACGAACAATTTGTGATTATCACGGGCATGAGTGGAGCAGGTAAGACACTGGCCATGCAAACATGTGAAGATTTAGGGTACTTTTGCGTTGATAATATCCCACCTTCTTTAATTCCGAAGTTCATGGAATTGGTTCACACTTCTAGTGAAATTAAGAAGGTTGCTTTAGTAATTGATTTAAGGGCCCCAGCCTCATACCACGAAATTGTTGATACTTTGGTTAATATGTCTAACGACAAAGACACTGAGGATCAGGTGATTTTTCTCGATGCCTCTGACGAAAAATTAGTGTCTCGATATAAAGAAAGCCGGAGAACCCATCCCTTAGCACGAAAAGGGCGGGTAGTTGATGGAATTGAAAAAGAACGAAAATTAATGAAAAGGGTCAAAGACTCTGCTGATCTTGTAATTAATACAAGTGATTTGACCCCACAGGAATTACGTGAGGAAATCATTCATAAGTTTAAGCTCTCTCATTCAGAGCCATTTCACGTTGAATTAATGTCATTTGGATTTAAATATGGGCTTCCAATCGATGCTGACATTATTTTGGATGTGCGTTTTTTAAAGAATCCATTTTATGTGGTTAAGTTAAGAAGTAAGACTGGAAAAGATCAAGATGTTTATGACTACGTTATGAACCAAGATGAAGCTAATGAATTTTATGAAAAAGTCTTTGACCTCGTTAAATTTACGTTACCTAAATTTAAAAAAGAAGGAAAATCGACTGTCACCATGGCAATCGGTTGTACTGGCGGTCAACATCGTTCGGTTGCAATGGTTGAACGATTGGCTAAGGATATCAAGGATCAACTTGGATATCCAGTTAATGTCACCCATAGAGACATTAACCGTCACAAAGGGGTTAAATAAATGATCGATAAAGTAGGTAAAAGAATCGGACGTCCTAAAATGGTTGTAATTGGCGGAGGAACCGGTTTACCTGTAATTTTAAAAAGTTTAAAAAAGCGTGATGTTGATATTACCGCCGTTGTTACGGTGGCTGATGATGGAGGATCATCAGGGATCCTTAGAAACTACATTAATGTTTTGCCACCGGGAGATATTCGCAATGTTATAGTGGCACTTTCGACGTTGCCTCAGATTGATTTGGATATCTTTCAGTATCGCTTTGAATCTTCCGACAAGTTTCTTGCTGGGCATGCCATTGGCAATTTAGTAATTGCGGCGCTTTCTGAAATGAGTGGCGGCTTTTTTGATGCCATCCAAAAGTTGACCGACATTATGAAGGTCGACGGGCATGTGTATCCGGTGTGTGATGAAAGTTTAGAACTACACGCTGAGTTTTCCGACGGGACGACCATGTCTGGAGAATCTGAAATTACCAATTCTGACAAAATGATTAAAAAAGTGTGGGTTGAATCTACTGATGGCAATAAGAAGCCAGAGGCAGTTCCAAGTGTGATCAATGCGATCATGAACGCTGACCAAATTGTTTTGGGACCGGGGAGCTTGTTTACTAGTATCTTACCAAATCTGATGGTTGATAATGTTGGTAAAGCGGTCACTGAGACCGATGCGGAAGTTGTTTATATCTGTAATATCATGACCCAAAAGGGTGAAACCGATAATTTCACTGACGCTGATCATGTCCGGGTTTTAAATCGTCATTTGAAAACTAATTTTATCGATACCGTTTTGGTTAACAATAAAAAAGTCCCAGCGAGTTATATTGATCATCAACGCTGGGGTGATGAAGCTCAACCAGTGAAATCTGATTTTAAGGGTTTAAAGAAACAAGGTTGTCGGGTAATCTCTTCTGATTTTCTTGAATTAAGAGACCACGGAGCTTTTCATAATGGACTATTAGTGTCCGACGAACTTATTCGTTTATTAGGACAACCTAAAATTCGCCATTAGGGGATGATTAGATGTCATATGCTAGTGACGTCAAAAAAGAATTAACTAACCTAGAAGTCCATCGAGCTAACGCAAAAGCGGAACTGATGGCATTGATTCGAATGAATGGAACACTTAAAATATCCGAAAAACACCTGGTGTTAGATGTTCAGTCCGAAAATCCAGCAATTGCTAGACGACTGTATCAACTTTTACTTCAGTTTTATCACGTTGAAGGAGAAGTTCTGGTTCGAAAAAAGATGAAACTAAAAAAGAACAATCTATACGTGGTGCGTTTGAATCATCATGTAAGAGCAATCTTGGATGATTTGGGCATTTTGGATGGAAACAAGATTATTGAACGGGTGCCATTAGAGTTACTTAAAGATGATGGGCAGGTTCGTTCTTACTTACGTGGTGCATTCCTAGCGGGGGGATCCGTTAATAATCCAGAAACATCTCGGTATCACCTTGAAATTTATTCAACGTATGAGAATCATAACGAAATGATTGCGGAGATGATGAATCGTTATCATTTGGGCGCTAAAACGACTACGAGACGAAGCGGATGTATTGCGTACCTGAAAGAAGCTGAAAAGATTGCGGATTTTCTGCAACTAATTGGGGCCACTAATTCTATGTTAAAATTTGAGGACATTCGAATTGTTAGAGACATGCGGAATTCCGTTAACCGACTCGTAAACTGTGAAAATGCCAATATGAATAAGGTAGCCAACGCATCAACTAAGCAAATTGAAAACATTCAGTTTATAAAGGAAACCGTGGGGCTTAAAAAGTTGCCACCAAAGCTTCGAGACGTTGCCGAGGTTCGCATGAAGCATCAAGAAGTGAGTTTAAAGGAGTTAGGTGATTTGGTTCCAGGAGGACCGATTTCTAAGTCCGGCGTGAATCATCGGTTACGCAAGATTAATGAGTTTGCAACTCAATTACGTTCCGATAATGCCTAATGAAACGAACAAAAAAGCAGCAATTAGAATAATTCTAATTGCTGCTTTTGTTATAAACAGGAACTAATTATTTTTTGTCAGAACTGTTTTTCATGATACCGTCAATCAAACCGTAATCAACTGCTTCGTCAGCGGTAAGATAATTGTCTCGTTCAGTATCACGGTTAACTCTTTCAAGGGGTTGACCGGAATTTTCGGCAAGTAATTCATTAATCATCTTACGGGCACGCAAAATTTCTTTTGCGGCGATTTCGATTTCAGTTTGTTGACCTTGAGCACCACCAGATGGTTGGTGAATCATGATTTGAGCATGTGGCAATGCAAAGCGCTTCCCTTTGGCACCAGATGAAGCCAAGACACTGGCCATTGATGCTGCCATCCCCATTACGATGGTTTGAACATCGGCGTGGATGAAGTTCATCGTATCGTAGATTGCCATTCCAGAAGTGATAACACCACCTGGTGAGTTGATGTACAAGTAGATATCTTTGTCAGAGTCTTGAGCATCCAAGAACAATAGTTGAGCAATAATTGCGTTAGCCATATCATCCTGGATTTCACCGGATAACATAATGATTCGGTCTTTTAGAAGACGTGAGTAAATGTCATATGCACGTTCACCTTGTGGTGAGTTTTCGATGACAGTTGGAACTAAATTCATATCCATACTCCTCCTTTGATAATTTCAAATTATATCAAGTTATAGAAATCATTCTACATTAAAGGTCAATAAAGGTCAAAAACTTTGCTTGATGATAATTATGCAATTGATTCACGTGAGTATTTGTGTAAATCAACTTCTTTATTGTAGTTCATCTTGGTGTCTTCTGGGAAGTAAACACCATACCAAAGAATGAAAGTGTAGATGGTAAAGATCTTTTGCATGCTGGATTTACCTTCCATGTGTTCTTTCAGGATGCGGTCTAATTCGTCCACATTAAAGAACTTTTGGGCAATATCGGAATGAAATGCTGTTTCGATTTTATCATGGTATTTGGGTTCTTTGATCCATTGTGCGATTGGGGATGGGAAACCTAATTTTTCTTTGTCGGCAACAACCTTCGGTACTTGTGAGGAAGCTGCCTTTCGAAAGGCCACCTTAGTGATTGGATTGCCGTCTTTATCAAATGAAATTCGGGTCTTAGTTGGCATCGTTTTGGCGAATTCTGCTACGTCTTTGTCAACTAGTGGAGTTCGAACTTCAAGACTGTTAGCCATGCTCATCCGGTCAGCCTTTTGCAGGATATCAAAGGGTAACCAGGTGTTAATGTCAAAGTACTGTTCCTGCGTTACTTCGTCCTTGCCAGCCACTTCATCAAAGATATGCTTAGTGTACTGACCAGTATCGAAGTTAAGTGATTTATCTTTTAAGACGCGCTCACGATCGTGTTCGTCAAACACGTAGTTAACCCGATAGTATCGTTCATACAACGGTTGAGCACCACGGATTAAGAAACGACGACCGTGAAAACGTGGGAGTGATGAGGCGATTTTACCGAGAGCGGTTCTAACAAACTTTGGTACCATCTTTTGGTACTTCTCAAAGGTAAAAGCTTCAAGGTACGTATTGTATCCGCCAAAGAATTCATCAGCACCTTCACCGGATAATGAAACAATTAGGTCTTTTCTAGCACTATGTGACAGGTAGTAAAGTTGTGGAGCAGAAGGATTAGACAGTGGTTCGTCCATGTAGTACATCATAGTAGGAAGGAAATCGAAGTAATCCTCACCATCAATTGTGGTGGCCGTGTTCTTTTGTCCAATTTCTTTCGCAAACTTAGTTGACCATTTTAATTCACTGTACTTAGAACCGTTAAACCCAAGTGAAAATGATTGCATGGGTTTAATCTTAGCGGCTTCATTGAGCACATAACTGGAATCGACACCGCTTGAGAGAAAACTACCCAAAGGAACGTCAGACGCCATGTGTGCCTTAACACTGTCATCAACTAATCCTTCGATCTTTTTAGCGTCCCCATCAATGGTTTGCGAATTATCAATGTGATCGTAGTTGTACTTGTAGTATGTGTCAGTGGTAGTTTTACCATCTTTATAGATGAAATACTGTCCTGGCATCACCTTATAAACGTTTTTAAACATTGTTTCTGCTGATGGGATGAATTCAAAACTTAAGTGAACTGGTAATAATTTGGTATTCAGTTCCTTTTTAAAATTAGGGTTTGCCAAAAAGGCTTTGATTTCGGATCCCCACATGAAGTTCGTCCCATCATCATAGTAGTAGAGTGGTTTGATACCAAAGTGGTCTCGAGCTCCGAAGACCTGGTGTTTCTTTGAATCGTAGATTGTAAATGCAAACATTCCGCGAAGCTTTGAAAGTAATTTTTTCGGACCCCATGCTTCGTATCCGCGAATTAAAACTTCTGAATCACAGTCAGTATCAAATTTTTGACCTACTGCAATTAATTCTTTTTGTAAATCTTTATAATTATAAATCTCACCATTAAAGGTTAAAACGTCGGTATCATTATCACCAAACATTGGTTGATGACCATTGGCTAAGTCAATGATTGATAAACGACGAAAACCCATTGATATTTCATCATTTTGGAAGAAACCATCATCATCTGGTCCACGGTGTTTAATTCTTTTAGCCATGCTTTTGATAGTATCCTTCGGGATATTATTTTGGTTAATATAACCAGTAAATCCACACATAGTATCCTCTCCTTTTCAATTGCTTATTAAATTGATTATTTCTGCTAACCAAACTCCATTAACTATCTTAAGTTGTTCGCACACAAAAGGCTAGCTATGTATGGCTAGTCTCAATAAAATATTAATAAATTTGTCTATTTAACGGTTACATTATGGGTTACATTGCTTACAGAACAGCCCTGGTTAGCCGGAACTGTCTAATTAATTTTTAGACGAACGCTTAACCGTCATCCGCTTTAACGGAAACAAGATTCCAAGAATCAAGCCAATACTTAATGTAAATGAAAACATAATTATACCAATAATGGTTCCGACTTTCATCATTAAATCATGACTAAGCATGGCATCAAGATTGATAACACAACCAATTATAAAGATTACTACCCATAATATCGGAGATAAAATCTCGACCTTTTTCATTAAAGGTTTGTCTTGTGTAATGGTTTTCCAGTTCTTCTCATAGAGAATAATGATGCAAATGTCAATCACGAAGAGGGGGATTAACCAAAGGTCACGTAAATTAAAGGGCAAAATAAATAATATTATCCCAATTACGAGTAAGACCAGCTCAAAAAAGTAAGCATACTTTGAGATATAACCATACCGTTTTATCCGGATCATCTTTTGTCTAAAACTTAATTTTGGTTTGTGGTTATTTTCAGGGTTGTGACCGGTCAGGTTACTGACTGGAACTTGATAAAGGGTAGCAAGGTTGCTTATCGCATTTTGATCAGGCTTACTTCTACCATTTTCCCACGCTGAAATGGTTTTTCTTGAAACGTTAATTTTATTGGCAACTTCTGCTTGAGTTAATTGATTTTGTTTTCGATACTTTTTAAGGTTTGCGTTTAATTTCATATATAAGTTCCTACAGTTCGACTTAACCTCTATTATAACGGTAATGGTCAATTGAAAGAAATTAAAAGCAGTGAGCGAGACTCTCTCACTGCTTTATGCGCATGGACGGAATCGAACCGTCATCTCAAGAACCGGAATCTTACGTGCTATCCATTACACTACACGCGCAACACAATATTAAATATAGTAGATTAGAGGAAAAAACTCAAGATAATAATGGTTTTTAATTACAAATGGGGTTTGTTTTTGCTATACTATTTTTGGTAATGAATTTCGAATTCATTGTCACAATTTTATCGCTTGTAGCTTGTCATTTGGTGTTTTTAATCACTGACATGATTTGGCAAAAGTGTTAAGATGTGAATGTATTAAAATTTGATTATTCCAAAAGGAGGAAGCATATTATGACTACAAAAATTGGTCTTAATGGTTTCGGAAGAATTGGTCGTCTAGCATTCAGACGTATCCTTGAATTGAATTCAAGTGATATCGAAGTTGTAGCAATTAATGATTTAACTACCCCTTCAATGTTAGCTTACCTACTAAAATATGACTCAGTTCATGGTCGCTTTGACGGTGACGTTTCAGCTACTGAAGATGCAATTATCGTTAATGGTACTCGTATCCCAGTTTATGCAGAACGTGACGCAAAGAACATTCCTTGGGTTAAAAATGATGGTGTTGACTTCGTACTTGAATGTACCGGTTTCTACACATCAAAAGAAAAAGCACAAGCTCATCTTGACGCTGGTGCAAAGCGTGTCTTGATTTCAGCACCTGCTGGTCAAATGACTACTGTTGTTCCTGGTGTTAACATGGATGATTTGACTTCAGAAGACAAGATCGTTTCTGCTGGTTCATGTACCACTAGTTGTTTAGCACCTATGGCTTACTGGTTGAACAAAGACTTTGGCGTTAAGTTAGGTACTATGACTACTGTCCATGCTTACACTGCTTCACAAGCACTTCAAGATGGTCCACGTAGCGCTAAGTTACAAAACAACCGTGCTGCAGCTATTAACACTGTACCTCACTCAAGTGGTGCTGCTAAAGCTATCGGTTTGGTTATTCCAGAACTTGATGGTGTCCTTAAAGGTCACGCACAACGTGTTGCCGTAGCTGATGGTTCATTAACTGAATTAGTAGCTGTCTTAGACAAGAACGTTACTGCTGAAGAAGTTAACGATGCTATGAAGAGTCATGCAAACGATGCCTTTGGTTACGCTGATGACTACATGGTTTCAACCGACGTTATCGATGACTCACACGGATCAGTATTTGATCCAGGTCAAACTGAAATCACCCAAAGTGGTGACACTCAATTAGTTAAGACTGTTGCTTGGTACGATAACGAATGGGGCTTCACTTGCAACATGGTTCGTACCTTGTTGAAATTTGCTACTCTATAATTTTAGATTGCAACTTTGAAAAGGCGGAGGAGGGAAATCTCTTCCGTCTTTTCCTTTATAAAATATAACTAACACTGGAGGCAATCACGATGGCAAAAGTAATCGTTGATGATTTAGATGTTCAAGGTAAAAAAGTTCTGATGCGTGTTGATTTTAACGTTCCAATTAAGGACGGTAAAATTGGTGATGACAACAGAATCGTTGCTGCTCTTCCAACAATCAAGTACGTAATTGATCATGGTGGTAAAGCAATCTTATTCTCTCATTTAGGCAGAATTAAAACAGAAGATGATAAACCCGGTTTATCACTTCGCCCAGTTGCAGAAAAATTAGCTGAATTGCTTGGCAAACCAGTTACATTTGTTCCTGTTACTGAAGGTCCGCAGCTTGAAGAGGCAATTGACAACATGTCTGACGGCCAAGTCCTTTTGGTACAAAATACTCGTTATGAAGATGTTGTTAATGGTAAGAATGTTAAACGTGAATCTGGTAATGACCCTAAGTTAGGGGAATACTGGGCTTCACTTGGTGATGAATTCATTAATGATGCGTTTGGAACTGCTCATAGAGAACATGCTTCAAACGTTGGGATCGCTAAAGCAATGGAAAAGGCTGGTAAGCCAGTTGCTGCCGGATACTTAATGGAAAAAGAAATTAAGTTTTTAGGTAACGCTGTTGATAATCCAAAGCATCCATTTATCGCAATTCTTGGTGGTGCTAAAGTTTCTGACAAAATTGGTGTGATCGATCACTTATTGGACAAGGCTGATAAGATTATTATCGGTGGTGGAATGACCTATACATTCTATGCCGCTAAGGGAATCCCAGTTGGTAATTCACTTGTTGAAAAAGATAAGATTGATGTTGCTAAAGATATCCTTAAAAAAGGTGGCGACAAGATCGTCTTACCTGTTGACTCAGTAGTAGCCGACAAGTTTTCAAATGATGCAAAGGCTGAAGTCGTTGATGGTGGAATTCCAGACGGCATGATGGGTCTTGACATTGGTCCTAAGAGTATTAAATTATTCGAAGACGTTTTAAAGGACGCCAAGACCGTTGTTTGGAACGGACCAATGGGTGTTTTTGAATTTCCTAAGTTTGCTAAGGGAACCTTGGCAATTGGTAAATTCTTGGGTACATTAACTGATGCTACTACCATCGTTGGTGGTGGAGACTCAACCGCTGCTGTTAAGGAATTAGGTGTGGCTGATAAGCTTACCCATATCTCAACTGGTGGGGGAGCTTCGCTTGAATATCTTGAAGGTAAGACTCTTCCAGGGATTGCATCAATTTCTGATAAAAAGTAATTTAAAAGTCACCGATTTAATCGGTGACTTTTTTGTTTGTATCAATTTTCTAGCTTATTGCTTCTCTTTCGGCTAAAATGTAGGTAAAGATGAATTATGAGAGGAGAAGTATCATGCGTATTCCCTTTATTGGTGGGAACTGGAAAATGAACTTGTCTTTAGATGAAGCAGTTCAATTTGTGATTGATATCAAAGATAAAATACCAGATCCTAAAAACGTTGAAACGGCTCTTGCAGCTTCACCGTTGTTTCTTGAATCAATGCTTAAAGCCAACGGATCGAGTCCATTGCACGTAACAGCTGAAAATTGCTTTTACAAAAATGAGGGTGCTTATACTGGGGAAGTTAGTCCTAAAGCTCTCAGTCAGATGGGAATCCCGTACGTGATCGTTGGTCATTCTGAAAGACGTCGTTACTTTAACGAGACTAATGACATCATTAATAAGAAGGTTCATGCGGTTTTAAATAACAATATGAAGCCGATATTATGTTGTGATGAAACGATGGGACGACTTGAGACTGGTGATCGAATCCACTGGGTAGTTAACCAGGTTACAGCTGGTTTAAAGGGTGTTTCCGAAAAAGACGCTTTAAAGGTCGTTATTGCCTATGAACCAAGTTGGGCAATCGGGACAGGTCATAGTGCTTCAACTACCGAAGCGGAAGAGGGATGTTACCTAATTAGACAAACTTTAGCTGACATTTACTCGGATGATATTGCTAACCAGATTCGAATCTTATATGGTGGAAGTGTGGACCCAAATAACATCATCTCGCTTATGAAACAAATTGATATTGACGGGATTTTAGCCGGTAAAAGTAGTCTTGAACCAAAGGAATTTTTGGAGCTTGCGAATTACCAAGATTTGCAAAATAATTAGTTATTATGATTGCAAGTTAAAGCCTAAACTAATAGAATTAAGTTGACCTTTAAATATAGGTAACAAATTCACTAAGGAGAGATAACATGTCAATTATTTCTGATATTTATGCTCGCGAAGTATTGGATTCACGTGGAAATCCAACTGTTGAAGCTGAAGTTTACACAGAAGACGGTGCAATGGGCCGTGGAATCGTCCCATCTGGTGCCTCAACTGGTGAACACGAAGCCGTAGAACTTCGTGACGGAGACAAAAATAGATATATGGGTAAGGGTGTTACTAAAGCTGTTAGCAACGTTAATAACATTATTGCCAAACAAATCGTTGGTTTCGATGTAACTGATCAATTAGGTATTGACCAAGCTATGATCAAACTTGATGGCACTCCAAATAAGGCTAAGTTAGGTGCTAACGCAATCTTAGCCGTTTCAATTGCTGCTGCTAGAGCTGCAGCTGACGAACTTGGCGTTCCATTATATAACTACTTAGGTGGTTTCGATGCACATGTTCTTCCAACTCCAATGATGAACGTTATCAATGGTGGTAAGCATGCTAACAACAAGGTTGATTTCCAAGAATTCATGATTATGCC
Source organism: Fructilactobacillus sp. X1R3C1 (assembly GCF_059901545.1). Taxonomy (NCBI): domain Bacteria; kingdom Bacillati; phylum Bacillota; class Bacilli; order Lactobacillales; family Lactobacillaceae; genus Fructilactobacillus; species Fructilactobacillus sp. X1R3C1. The sequence goes on along the minus strand of NZ_JBWXUT010000005.1, from coordinate 131,991 downwards.
AATTGGTGCAAAATCATTTAGAGAAGCTGTTCGAATGGGATCAGAAACATTCCATAACTTGAAAGCAATCTTAGCAGAACGTGGATACTCAACTGCTGTTGGTGATGAAGGTGGATTTGCACCTGATTTGAAGAATAACGAAGAGCCATTTGAAATCTTAGTTGAAGCAATCAAGCGTGCTGGGTACAAGCCAGGTAAGGACATTTCAATTGCCTTTGACTGTGCCGCTTCAGAATTCTACAATGCCGACACTAAGAAGTACAACTTGGTTGGTGACGGTAAATCATACAATGCTGATGAATTCATCACTTTGCTTGACAGCATCGTCGAAAAATACCCAATCATTTCAATCGAAGACCCATTGGATGAAAACGAATGGGAAGATTGGCAAATGGCTACTAAGCGCTTAGGTAAGAAAGTTCAAATCGTTGGTGATGATTTGTTCGTTACTAACACTGAGTACTTGTCAAAGGGTATCAAGATGAACGTTGCTAACTCAATCTTGATTAAACTTAACCAAATCGGTACTTTAACTGAAACTGTTAATGCCGTTAACATGGCTAAGGAAGCTAGTTACACTGCAATTATTTCTCACCGTTCTGGTGAAACTGAAGATACCACTATTTCAGACTTAGTTGTTGCTTTAAACACTGGCCAAATCAAGACTGGTTCAATGAGTCGTGGTGAAAGAATTGCTAAGTACAATCAATTGATGAGAATTGAAGATCAATTAGGATCAGTTGCTGTGTACAAGGGAATTAACTCATTCTACAACTTGAGTCCAGAAGCAAAAGAAGCAATCATCAAAAAATAATTGATTTAAAAAACATCTTCGTTATGAAGGTGTTTTTTTATACATAAATTTAGTGAGTTCGTAAACCTTCCTCGTATTTAATCACAGAAAGAGGAGGAGAAACATGAATATTACAAAACAATTTTCATTATTTTTAGCATTAATTGCAATTACAGTTGGATTATCACTGAGGATTTTTACTCCAAATGTGAGGGCAAGCGAATACACCATTACTGCTCATAAACATTGGGTAAATAAGGACGGAGAAAAGGATTCATCGTATGCCTTTGACATTGCCAGAGTGAACGTCAAAAATCGAGCTGATATCAAGGCGCCACTAATTCCTGGGTTTCATTTAGATAAAAGTATTCCACCAATCTATGTGGGAAGCGACGTGGTCGTTTTTAACTACAACAAAGACGAAGATTTGCCGATTCCGTCACCTCACATTCCGATTAAACCAATTCCAAGTAACGATCATCCAGATACTGGTGGAACAGTTCCATCCAATGATCATAAGCACGATCGTCCCGTTGAACCGGCTGATAATCGTAAACCAATCGTACCAGCTGAACCGACCAAAAAAACCGCTCATTCTCAAGATCTGCCAGATAAACAACCTCATGAATCAGGTAGAATCGCCCCAGATAAAAAGATAGCTGGGAATCACAGTGAGCCAATGGCAAAACGTATCAGTCAGAGTAGTAAGAAGCAGAAAGATCAGCATGAACCCACGAAGAAGGTACTTGAAAATGGGATGAATCCAGTGTTGTTACGTGGTAAAAAAAGATCTGGGCGTTGTCCTGTTCAAATGCCAAATGAAAACGGAATTAGCAAGTATAATCGACGTAATTTCACTCATCACGCTCCGTATCTAGATGCGAACCACGATCCAATGGCAACGGTTCACGTGAGAAGAAGTAAACATGGGGTAAACAGAACACATACGAATCGCCAACCTGCTAAAAGGTTACCTCAAACCGGGGAACGCACCAGCAAACTTCTTTCACTGATTGGAATGGTAATTTTGCTGTTCAGTTCGATTTTGTATATTAGGACCAATCGAACTGAGAAATAATGATGGACTGGAAATAACTCCTAGTTTATGCTAAACTAATTAAAGTATTGATAAGCCTGTTTAGCTGATGGGTAGGAGGCATTTTTTTGAATAATCTTTTGATGATATTATTATGGATCGTTAGTATTCTCATTATTGGTGCAGTTTTAATGCAACCTTCTAAAAATAATGATGCAATGTCATCACTCTCTGGTGGTGCAAACGATTCTTCCTCTGAGTCCAAGCCGAGGGGCTTTGAGGCATTTATGCAAAAAGTGACTGTGGTACTAGGAATCTTTTTCTTTGGTATCGCATTAATTCTAATGTGGATTTCATCACATTAATAAAAAACCTCCTGTTAAACAGGGGGTTTTTGCATTTAAAGCGGATTACTAGCGTTTATTAAAGAATGAGATTTATAATTGACGTATAAGTCAATTGGATTGTAGAGGAAAATATATTGCAAGATAATAAGTTAAAAAATGAAATTGAGCAGGAGTTACAATCACATCCTGATCAAAGTTATAGTGTCGAAAAATTAGCTGATGATTTGAATTATCATGGATCATCAGCTTTCAAATTAATCGTTTCAGAGCTCGCTTCACTGGAACGAGACCGTGCCGTTGTGGTTACTGAAAATGGTGATTTTAAGGTTAATCCAAGTGAGTTGAAACTAGAGGGGATTTTCCACTCTAATCCAAAGGGATTTGGCTTTGTTAGATATGATGATGAATTACCTGATGCCTTTATCGCACCTGATGAAACGATGCATGCGATGAACCTGGATAAGGTTGAGATTCAGATTACTAAGCCAGGTGAAAAAGATTCTGATCGGGGACCACAAGCTAAAGTGGTTAGTATTTTAGAACACCATTACACTCATGTGGTTGGTGAATTTCGTAAGACTGATGATGATCATGGTTATCTTGGTCAGGTTGTTTTAAAAGACAAAAAATTAGCAGGATTCAAGTTCTACGTGGTAGATGCTGGTCTTCATCCTACTCCAGGAGAAGTGGTTACTGCTGATATTACGGAATATCCAAGTAACGAGCATCCAGATTACATGGTTGGAATTGTGAAACAAGTAATTGGAAGTGTTGATGACCCTGGAATTGATATTTTACAGGTTGTCTATGCTCATGATGTTCCTTCCCAATTTCCAGAAGATGTTCTAGAAGAAGCAGATGCTATTCCGGACCATGTTTTGCCTGAGGAAACCAAAGGACGAGAAGATATTACCGATCAGACGTTAGTTACCATTGATGGAGAATCATCCAAAGATTTGGATGATGCCGTCACGGCATGGAAATTACCAAATGGCAATTATCATTTAGGGGTCCACATCGCTGACGTTAGTCACTACGTTAAACAAGGAACACTACTTGATCGTGAGGCGTATAAACGTGGAACCTCAGTTTATTTAACCGACCGAGTTATTCCAATGCTGCCTCGCCGTCTATCAAACGGGATTTGTTCGTTAAACGAGGGACAATTACGGTTATGTTTAAGCTGTGATATGGAAATTAATCCCCAAGGGAAAGTTGTCAAAAAGCGGATTCATCCGAGTGTTATGAAGTCGAAAGCTCGAATGACATATACAGCTGTCAATAATATTCTTGAATCACATGATAAGAAAACGAGAGAAGAATACCATGATTTAGTACCAATGTTTGAAACCATGGCTGAGTTACACCGAATTTTATACAAGCAAAGAAAGCGTCGTGGGGCGATCGACTTTGATGATGACGAAGCAGAAATCATCATGAACAAAGAAGGTAAACCCGTTGATATTAAACTTAGAACGAGAGGTTTAGCCGAACGAATGATTGAATCATTCATGTTGGCTGCAAACGAAACTGTTGCTGAAACTTACTATCGACTTAAAGTTCCGTTCATTTATCGTGTCCATGAGACGCCAGATCCAACGCGAGTTAAGGACTTCTTTGAATTCCTAACTGCCTTTGGAATTGAAGTAAAAGCTGACCCCGATCATTTAACTCCCAAGACTTTACAGAACATTTTAAGTAAAGTACACGGACTTCCTGAAGAAACAATGGTATCAGTAATGATGCTTAGAAGTTTACAACAGGCCAAATATAGTGATAAGTGTGTGGGACACTTTGGATTAGGTGCCAAATACTACACCCATTTCACTTCACCAATTCGACGTTATCCTGATTTGTTTGTCCATCGTTTAGTTCATTATTATGAAGATAATGGGATTAATGATGTTACCAAGCAAACCTATGCTGACCAGGTTGGAGAAGTTGCGGTTCACTGTTCAGAAACTGAGCGTCGCGGTGTTGACACCGAAAGAGACGTTGATTCGATGATGAAGGCTGAGTACATGACTCAACATATTGGTGAGGAATACGATGCAGTTGTATCTTCAGTGATGAAGTTCGGAATGTTCGTTGAACTTCCAAACACCGTTGAAGGTCTTATTCATATCAGCAAGATGAATGATGATTACTATGAGTACGTTGAAAAGTACTTGGCGCTTGTTGGTAGAAATACCAGAAGAACTTATAAGATTGGACAAACATTACGGGTTAAATGTGTTGCGGCCGACGTTGATCAGATGACCGTTGACTTTGAGATCGTTAAACCAGAAGATGCTCCATTGAGTGAACTTCTCCCAAAACAGGAACATAAAAATGATAAGCACCATCACAGTGGCAAACATTCTGATGGGAAAAATCGTCGTCAGAGTTATAAGAATCAAGATCGTAGAAAGAACGGTAAAAAAGGTCATTCGTTTAAAATCAGAACCAAACCATCTAATAGTCGCAAAAAATAGGGGATGGGAACATGGCTAGAAAAAAGCATCAACCAACTGAAAAGAACGTAATGGCAACTAACCGAAAGGCCCGACATGATTACTTTATTTCTGATACTTATGAAGCTGGCATCTCACTAACGGGAACTGAGATTAAATCAGTTAGAGAACGCCGTATGAATCTAAAGGACGGATTCGTGCAGGTGAGAAACGGACAAGCTTATTTGATGAATGTCCACATCAGTGAGTATGCGCAAGGAAACCAGTTTAATCATGATCCATTGCGTAATCGAAAGTTGTTGTTGCATAAAAAAGAGATCAAAAAACTTGGTGAAGCGACTTTGACTAAGGGAATTACCATTGTTCCCTTAAAAGTTTATTTAAAACATGGCTACGCTAAGGTGCTGATTGGGGTTGCTAAGGGGAAGCGTGAATATGATAAACGTGAAACCATAAAGCAACGTGATACCCAACGGCAAATTGATCGCGTTATGAAACATTATTAATTAAAAGAGAGTGCTATTGCACTCTCTTTTTGCTTGCCTAAAAATTCACATTTTATGGTAGAATAAATTGGAGGTGTTAATAGTGAAACCGTTTATTCATAACGACTGGTGGCCGATTCTGGAGCCAGAATTTGAGAAACCATATTATCAAAAGTTAAGGCGTTTTTTGGTTGAAGAGTATAATAACAAGACGATTTATCCAGAAATGCACCATATTTTTCAGGCATTTGAATGGACCCCATTTAGTAAGGTGAAAGTCGTTATTCTGGGACAAGATCCATATCATGGTCCTAATCAAGCCAATGGTCTTAGCTTTTCGGTAATGCCAGGCGTAGCTGTTCCACCATCTTTAAAGAATATTTATAAGGAATTACAAAGTGATTTGGGAATTAAACCAGTTAATCACGGTTATCTAAAGAGTTGGGCTGAGCAAGGGGTATTGTTGTTAAACTCCGTTTTGACCGTTCAAGATGGAGTGGCTTTTTCTCATCGTGGCAAAGGATGGGAAAGACTCACTGATTATGCTATTGAACAATTGTCAAAGCGTCCTGAACCAGTTGTCTTCATCTTATGGGGAAGGGCTGCTAGGGATAAGATTAAGTTGATTAATACTGACACTAATATTGTGATTCAATCGGCTCATCCCAGTCCCCTTTCTGCGAATCGAGGTTTTTTTGGTTCAAAACCGTTTTCAAAGACGAATGAAGCACTAAAAGCCATGGGTGAGACGCCGATTAACTGGAAATTACCGGAACACGTCGCTGCCACTAATAAGGAGAGTTAATTATGGACCTTTTTGATAGTTTGAAAGCAAAGATTAACGATAAAAACATTAAGTTAGTATTCCCTGAAGGGGAAGATCCAAGAATTATTGAAGCAACTAGTCGGCTTAAAAAAGATAATTTGGTTGAACCAACGTTATTGGGTGATCCCCACAAAATCAAACAAGTTGCTAAAGAAAACGGAAATGATTTGGACGGAATTACCATCATTGATATCAAAAACGTTGACTCTGACACGTTCAACGAGATGGTTAGATCACTTGTTGCACGGCGTAATGGCAAAACGGATGAAAAAACAGCTCAGCAATGGTTGAAAGATCCGAATTATTTTGGCACGATGATGGTATACATGGGAACCGTTGACGGAATGGTGTCCGGTGCGGCTCACCCGACTGGTGATACGGTTCGTCCTGCACTTCAGATTATTAAAACTAAACCAGGTGTGAAGTTGATTAGTGGTGCTTTTGTCATGCAAAAGGGGGACACACGTTACTTGTTTGCAGATTGTGCCATTAACATTGAACTTGATGATCAACAACTTGGTGAAGTTGCCGTTGAAAGTGCACATACAGCCCGGTTGTTTGATATCGATCCCAAAGTTGCCTTACTTAGTTTTTCAACCAAGGGTTCAGCTAAGGGACCAGAAGTCGATAAAGTTCAAAGTGCAACCAAGATTGCCCAAAAGTTAGATCCAGATACTCCAATTGATGGGGAACTCCAATTTGATGCTGCGGTTGTTCCCGCGGTTGCAAAGAGTAAGGCACCGGGTTCAAACGTTGCTGGTCAGGCAACCGTTTTTGTCTTTCCAGAGCTTCAGTCAGGAAACATTGGTTACAAGATTGCCCAGCGTTTAGGTGGATTTGAAGCCATTGGGCCAATTCTTCAGGGATTGAATCAACCAGTTTCTGATTTGTCGAGGGGATGCAATGCTGAAGATGTTTACAAGGTAGCCATTATCACGGCTACTCAAGCACTTTAATTTGAGGCGATTGAATTGATTAAATTTAAGGTTGATAGTCCCGATCAAACTGAAAAATTAGGCGAAGAACTCGCCCCGGATTTAAAAGCTGGAGACGTTATTTTACTCGATGGCGACCTTGGTGCGGGAAAGACTACCTTCACAAAAGGACTTGGGAAAGGTCTCGGAATTAAGCGAAACATCAAAAGTCCGACTTTTACCATTATTCGGGAATACAAAAATGGACGGTTGCCCCTTTATCACATGGACGTTTATCGTCTTGAAGAGGGAGGAGCCGACGAATTAGGTCTGAATGAATATTTTAACGGTGATGGAGTCAGCGTCGTTGAATGGTCCAAGTTTGCGGAGGAAGAACTTCCCGACCAGTATTTGAGAATCAGATTTACTAGAAATGATGATCTGGGGGATAACGATCGGACAATTGAAATGACTGCTAAGGGACAGCATTTTGATTCAATTTTAAAGTCAGGAGACTTAGTGCTTGGCAAAGGATAATGAAGAAATTACGATTCGTGCTGCTAAATCGGACGATTCCGAAGAACTAATCGAGCTAATGAAACGATTAAGTCAAGAATCTAGTAACTTTACGACGGATGTTCAGATTGATCAATTGACCGCTGAAACCGAAGCAGATGCCATTGACGCGGTGAATGCCACTGGGACTAACATCATTTTAGTGGCAGTTGCTGGGACGAAATTAATTGGAGTCTTGAGTGTTAGTCAGGTTGACGAGACTGCTGGGGAACTTGGTGTCGCCGTTTTAGCTGATTATCAGGACATTGGACTTGGAACCCATCTGATTCAGGAAGCCATTGACTGGGTGGCCACTTTTAGTCACCTTAATGAATTGCGATTAACAGTATTAAAGTCCAATGTAGGGGCTTTTCGATTGTACAAAAAATTAGGATTTATCACTAGTGATCAAAACGATCATGTTATTGAAATGAAAATGAACGTAAAAAAAGACTGAGAAAATATCTCAGTCTTTTTATATTAACTTAACGAACGGTTTAACAGCGTTTTTGCCAAACTGCTGGTATTCATAAATCAAGATGTTAGCACACGCTAAGCTGTCATCTAATGCATTATGATGGTGTTTTAATTCAATTCCTAAGTTCTCACTAACCGTGTTCAACTTATGGTTAACAAATCCAGGGTAAAACTTTTTGGAAGTCTTAACGGTATCAAGAGTCTGATAGTGTGGTTTTGATAAACCATACCTTTCCAGACTCTTTTTTAATACACTATTATCAAAATTATTGTTGTGGGCAATCACCAGCTTATTTCTATCAAAGAGGGGGCTAATTTGATCCCACACCTCTGGAAAGGTTGGTGAGTCAATTACATCTTTTTCATGAATACCATGAACATTGATATTGCGCCAGTTAAACTCACATTCGGGGTTAATTAATGAGTAAAACTCATCAACGACTTCGTTATTTCTTACTACCGTTAATGCGACCGAACAAGCACTGGCTCGTTGGCCCGCAGCAGTTTCAAAGTCAATTGCCGCAAAATTCATTTAACAATTCTCCTCTAATTAATCTTAAGTCCATCAGTAATTAATTGGATCGGAGCATGATCTGAGCCGGTTACCTCACCAAGAATGTTTGACTCGGCAACGTCATCTTGAATTGAGTTAGAAACCAAGAAATAATCCATTCTCCAACCACGATTTTGGGCTCGCTCGTCGTAACGGTAACTCCACCAAGTATAGGCACCACTTTGGTAAGGGTGAAGTGCTCTAAAGGTATCTACAAATCCAGAAGCTAATAATCGACCAAAATCGTCACGTTCCTGTTGGGTGTAGCCAGCCTTGTGGTGATCTTCTTCTGGGTCATCAATGTCAATTGGTTGATAAGCAACACTCATATCGCCGCCAATCACGACCGGCTTTCTTTCAGCAAGTTTACTTACAAAGGTAATAAATTTTTGGTCCCAATCAAGACGGTAGTCGAGTCTTTGCAGCTCTTCGCCTGAATTGGGTACGTAGGTATTAATTAAATAAAAGTCAGGATATTCGAGTGTCAAACAACGGCCCTCGGTGTCAGTGTCACTTCCATCAACACCATAAAACACGTTATCAGCTTTATGCTTTGTGAAAGTAGTTACGCCTGAGTAGCCGGGGCGTTCCGCTGAGTCCCAGTACTGGTAATAGTCACCTGGTACTTCTAAAGCAATATCATTTTCGTGAACTCGAGTTTCTTGAACATTAAAAAAGTCAGCATCAGTTTCATTAAAAAATTCGTAAAAATTCTTTTTAACTGCTGAACGTAAACCATTTACGTTCCATGAGATAAAATTCATTGTATCCCCTCCTTTAATGCCAGTATAGCACGATCAGAAGTGTTTAAATAATGATAACGTGCTAGAATGTAATATGGACAATTAGAAAGGAAAATGACGAATGACTGAAGATTTAACAAAAAAATTCAAGGATATTAAAATTTTAAAAGATGAACCACTTTCCAAGTATTCTTGGACTAAAACTGGTGGGAAAGCTGATTTTCTTGCATTTCCTTCATCATTTAAAGAAACCGAAGAATTATTAAATTATACAAATGAAATTAAAATGCCGTTTACTGTGCTGGGAAATGCCAGTAATCTAATCGTACGAGATGGTGGAATTCGTGGGTTAACCATGATTTTGACCCAAATGAATAACATTAGAACTGAAGATCATCGGGTAATTGCCGAGGCTGGGGCTGCTTACATTGATGCAACTAAGGCTGCTCAAAAAGCCGGTTTGACTGGATTAGAGTTTGCTGCTGGGATTCCTGGCAGTGTCGGTGGCGGAGTGTTTATGAATGCCGGTGCTTATGGGGGAGAGACCCAATATGCACTTGAATCAGCCACGGTTTTGACGCGTAAGGGTGAGATTATTGTTTTAAACAACGACCAGTTAGACTTTGGTTATCGTCATAGTAGTATTCAAGACTATGGGGACGTTGTTTTGGAAGCGACCTTTAAACTTGAACCCGGGAATAAACGTGAGATTCAAAACGAGATGGATCATTTGAACTACCTGAGAAGATCAAAGCAACCCTTAGAATGGCCTTCATGTGGGAGTGTTTTCAAGCGTCCTAAAGGATACTTTGCCGGAAAGCTGATCCACGATGCTGGACTACAGGGATATCGCTCTGGCGGAGCTGAAGTGTCAAAAAAACACGCCGGATTTATCATTAACGTTGGTGGTGCCACCGCTACTGATTATTTGAATGTGATTAAGCACGTTCAGGAAACCGTGTATAAAGATAATGGGGTTCACCTTGAAACTGAGGTTCGAATTATTGGTGAGCCAAAATAGGAGGAAACATAGCTTATGGTAATAGTTGAAGCAGTCATCACATTAATAGTTTTAGTCCTGCTTTCTAGCATTATCTCTCACTATGTCACTAAGATTCCAGTTAGTTTGATTCAAATTTTGCTTGGTTTAGGATTAGCACTATTCTTTAAATTCAAAATTGATTTAAACACGGACTGGTTTTTATTGCTGTTCATCGCACCATTGCTATTTAATGATGGTCGTGACTTTCCAAAACGAGAACTTTGGGAATTACGTGGTCCCATTTTTGAAAATGCCATCTGGTTGGTGTTCATTACAACCATTATTGGCGGTTATTTCGTTAATTTGCTGGTACCATCAATGCCACTGGCAGCCTGTTTTGCTCTAATTGCGATTTTGTCTCCAACCGATCCAATTGCCGTTCAGTCCATCTCAAAGCGTGTTCATCTTCCAAGTAATATTTTGCATCTAGTATCAGGTGAGAGCTTGATTAACGATGCTAGTGGACTAATTGCGTTTAAATATGCGATTGCTGCAGTTGTCACCGGTTACTTTTCTTTGGAACACGCTGCGGTTGATTTTGTTTATACCGCACTAGTGGGTTTGATCATTGGAATTGTTGGAATGTCTTTAATTATTGTTCTTCGTAATTTGTTATTAAAGGTACACTTCAATGACGTGATTTTTAACGTCGTCCTGCACATCTTGACACCGTTTATTATTTATGTAATTGCTGAAGATCTTCTTCATGCTTCAGGAGTTATTGCGGTGGTTGCCGCTGGGATTATTGATCACTTACAGACTAACGTTACCAATACCAAGTCACCAGAAGTCAACTTGTTGACCAATCGTACTTGGGATGTCATTGTTTACTGTTTAAACGGGATTGTGTTTTTAATCTTAGGTATTGAATTACCGGTTGCTACTAGGGTGGTCATCAATGGATCGGAATATCGAACTTTAGCTTCGTTTGGGATTGCTTTTGCCGTTTGGGTGGCTCTTTTGGTAATTCGAGTGGTCTGGATTTTAGGATACGAATTCTTTTCGTACTACATTACTAAACGGTCCAATAAGAAGCCCAGTTTGTCGGTTGCGCTATTGGCTGGAATTTCCGGGGTTCGTGGTGCCATTACCATGGCAGGAATTCTTTCGGTTCCCGCATTCTTATCGAATGGAAAGGAGTTTCCCGACCGTTCTTTGATGCTTTTTATTGCCGCAATGGTTATCGTGATCAGTTTAGTTGCGGCTACCATTATCTTGCCAATCATTTCCCCAGATGCTAGTTCACTTCAGACCCGAGCCTCATTGATTGATAAGGATGAAGATGATGATGAGACGGAAGATGAAGAAGATGAGCAGGAGGGCTATATTTCGGAAGATGCTGCTCGGATTTACATCGTAAAGAGTGCCATTGTCAGTCTTGAAAATAATAAGACCAATGATAATGAACGAGCGGTATATGATATTGTTTTGGATTATCAGGTTGAGTTACGAAAACTTTTAAGAAAGACGAGAGACGATAGTGCAGAAAGTACGTCTCTCAATGAAGAACTTAGTTTGAGACGAGTTGCTTTAAAAGGAAAACGTGACGCGGTTAAAGATTTGTATCGTGAACAACAAATCTCAAAAGATACTTACTGGATTGCAAATCGAAGGATTAATCGTGAGGAACGTCGAATGTTTGCAAATGGTTACGACGGCTATCGAAAAAACCACTGGTACTATCCGGGATGGTTTTCATCGATTCTTCATTCCATTAAAACCTGGCAGGTAAGTGAATCAGAAAGTAAAAAGACCAAGAGTGAATTACGCCTTGTTACGATTGTTGGTGATCAGGCCGCCATTGATGCTATTTCAGACTTTTTAAGTCGAAGCGATATTAATGGTCAGGACTTTGACTCACAAATTGTTCACTTTATTGTCACTTTCTATCAGAGTCAGATTGAACGGGCCAATTCATACGATGATCCCGACGAAGATGATGAAGTCTTTGAGTATCAGTTATTAAGATTGCGGTCGGTTGCACTGGAAGCAGAACGTCGCGCTGTGGAACAATTGATTAATAATAAAAAAGTTAGTCACGCGATGGGGCTTCACTTGCGTCAGGACATTAATTATAAGGAAACGCTAATGTTGAATGATAACTAAAAAATCCTCCACTTATTGATAAGTGGGGGATTTTATATTATTCCTTATTATTACTGATAATGGAATAAATCCAGTAGATCATTAACTGTAGAACGGTCATCAAAAATACGAATACGACCATGTGCATATTCCACATGTTTAAAAATGGTCGAATGTACATCCTAGGTGAAAGGATGAGGTAAATTGTGTGGACTCGCATAAACCGTCCAATGAATAGTCCGATGGAACTTGCAACCGTTAGAATCACAATTGTAACGAAGTTAGAAAAATTACCGGATAAATGAATTTTAACGTCAATGGCCTTAGCAACGTGGACTAAACTCCAGAAACCGATAAAGGCACAGCTTAATGCACTGATCATCAGACATGTGTATAAAAACCAGACGTGCGGATCAAGTCGAAGTAATCCATTGGCTTCATCAGGATGTAGCCAAGCGAGATGAAGTAGGTCGGTCAGAATGTAAGGTGAATTGGGATAGAACAATAACCACAGAAGTGATAGGATCCAGAACACGAAACTATTTTGGTGTGGTTTGTTACCGATGTGGAAACTAAGTTCAATTGGGATGTATCCTAAAAGGGTGTTGAGCGCTAAAAAACCGAAGCGTGTATCACGTAGAAACATGAATAAAAGCACGATCCACCCGATGAAAAATATTCTAACTTGCCATCTTTTATTTTGTGACATTATAATTTGACCCCTTTTCTTCTATATATAAATTAAACCCCAAATTAGCAAAAAAAACTAGAAATTTAACCATAGAATTTAATTTTTTTAACATTTGGAATTAGTTAACTGCCTTTATTTCAGCAATAATTCAGTGATATAATAATATACAAATTGGAGGTCGTTCTATGGGGATTGATTGGAGTAGCTTATTTACATTACATAACCTAAGCAACTTAATTGATATATTGGTTGTCTGGCTCGTGATATACGAGTTAATCATGCTTCTTCGTGGCACTCGGGCAGTGCAACTTTTTCGCGGCATTATTGTAATTATTATCGCTAAAATTGCCAGTTGGTATTTAGGACTGACGATGGTATCTTGGATTCTTGATCAAATTATCAATTGGGGAGTTATTGGATGCATTATCATCTTCCAACCTGAAATTAGACGCGGACTTGAAAAATTAGGACGCGGATCACTATTTAGAGCAACCCAGAATCAGGATGAAAAAGCCAAAAAAATGATTAATGCTTTAGATGGAGCAATTCAATACATGTCCAAGCGTCGAATTGGAGCGTTAATCACCATTCAAATGCATACCGGGCTAGAAGAATACATTGAGACCGGGATTAAGCTTGATGCTGACATTTCAAGTCAGTTATTAATTAACATTTTTATTCCCAATACGCCTCTTCATGACGGAGCGGTCATCATTAAGGATGATAAGATTGCTGCAGCGGCTGCCTACTTACCGTTATCGCAGAGTAATTTGATCCCTAAGGAATTGGGGACTCGTCATCGTGCGGCGGTTGGAATCTCGGAAGTTTCCGATGCTTTAACGATTGTTATCTCAGAAGAAACGGGAGAAGTTTCAATTACTAGAAACAATGAGCTTCTTCGTGGGATGACTCAGGAGGATTACCTGAAATACCTGAGAAGTCAGTTGATTCCTCGTGATCGACAAGAGCAACATCCAACGATTGTGACTCGTGCGATTAGTTTCTTTCAGAAGCATTTCGGAGGTGACAAGTAGCCATGAAAAAATCTTTTCGGAGTAAATTATTCTATGCTATCTTGGCACTAGTCTTTACAATTGCATTGTTTTTCTATGTTCATGATGGCAAAAATGATATGGGTCTCACTAACAGTACCAGTAATTCGACTAAAAGCACCCAGATGGCAGCTAATAAAACCAAGACACTGTCAGTTCCATTACAGCTCAACGTAAACTCAGACAAGTATTTTGTAATTGGTTATCCAGAAAAAGTTAACGTCCAGTTGTCAGGACCGTCGGCGTTAGTCACTACAACCGCTAATACCCAGAACTTTAAGGTGTACGCTAACCTTAGTAATTTGGGGCCCGGAGAACACATCGTTAAATTACAACAGCAGGGTCTAAATTCTGACATTAAGAGTAAGATTAAACCTGCTCGCATTAAAGTTAACATTCAACCACGCCGGACCGTTAAGTTCCCCGTAAAAGCTGTCTACGACAAGAAAAACATTGCTTCTGGTTATAAGGCCGGAAAGCCGTCGTTAGACGTCAGTTCTGCAAAAGTGACTGGACCGAGTGATCAAATTAATCGAATTGATTCAGTAGTTGCTAAAACTAACTTGAAGCCTAACACCAAGCGTGATATAAAACAGGATGCGGTGATTGAGGCTTTAGACAAAAAAGGAAAGACCATCAACGTTATTATTACCCCATCAACAAGTTCGGTTGATTTACCGGTTTCAGCGGGTGATAATAAGAGAGTACCAGTCAAGGTTAATTTAGTTAATAAGCAGGCAAGTAAGACCTATGACGTTAAGTGTGATCCATCTGATGTGTTATTGTTAGGTGATAAAGACACGATTGATGGGATTAATTCGGTTAATGCCGACGTTGATGTCGAAAACATGTCTGGTGATAATACTAAGACGGTTTCACTTGATGCGGGTAACTCCAAAGTAAGTGGCTTGGATCCGGAAACGGTTAAAGTACAGATTAACGCAAAGAATAAATAATAAAGTGAGGACTATATATGAAATATTTTGGAACAGATGGAATTAGAGGAGTTGCGAATAAAGACTTAACCCCAGAATTGGCCTTTCGGGCTGGTCGTGCAGGTGGTTATGCTCTGACTAAGCACAGTGTTCAAGATCATCAGCCGCGTGTCTTGGTATCAAGAGATACACGAATTTCTGGACAGATGTTGGAAGATGCTTTGGTAGCTGGAATGTTGTCTGTTGGAATTGAGGTGGTTCAACTCGGAGTTGTCACTACCCCCGGAGTAGCATACTTGGTTAGAGATCAAAGTGCTGATGCCGGAGTTATGATTACGGCTTCACATAATCCCGCTGAGTTCAATGGAATTAAATTCTTTGGCGGTGACGGATATAAATTGTCCGATGACATCGAGGCTGACATCGAGAAGATTCTTGAAAGTGATACTGATGACTTACCACGTCCCTCAGCAAAGGGATTAGGCACTTCAGCAGAGTACACCGAAGCATCGCAAAAGTATCTTCACTTTCTGTCCCAAACGATTCCAGATGAATTAAGTGGGATTAAGGTGTCAGTTGATGCCGCAAATGGGGCTACCAGCAACTTGGTTCCCCGCCTTTACGCTGACCTTGGCCTTGACTTTAAAACAATGGCGACCTCACCTAATGGACTAAATATTAATGATAACGTCGGTTCCACTCACCCAGAACAGTTGCAAAAAATGGTTGTTGAAAATGGTTCCCAGTTAGGAATTGCCTTTGATGGTGATGGTGATCGGTGCATTGCTGTCGATGAAAAGGGAAACATCGTTGATGGTGATAAGATTATGTACATCTGTGGTAAGTATATGGATGCTAATGGTCGATTAAAGCATGACACCATTGTTACGACAGTGATGAGTAACCTCGGAATGTACAAAGCCATGGAAGCCAACGGCTTAAATAGTGTGAAAACTAAAGTTGGAGATCGATACGTTGTTGAGTCAATGAAAGCCAATGGTTACAATCTAGGTGGCGAACAATCTGGTCACATTGTGTTTTTGGATTTTAATACCACTGGAGATGGGATGCTAACCAGTCTGCAATTAATGCATATTATGAAAGAAACCGGTAAACCGCTTTCCGAATTAGCAGACGAAGTGAAAAAATATCCTCAAAGTCTTGTTAACGTGAAGGTTTCTGACAAAAAGCACGCGATGGATCATGACAATGTTAAAAAGGCCATTGATGATGTTGAAGATGAAATGAATGGGAATGGTCGTGTCTTGGTTCGACCAAGTGGGACTGAGCCGCTGCTAAGAGTTATGGTGGAAGCTCCGACTCAAAAAGAAAGTGATAAGTATGCGAACAAAATTGCCGACGTTGTTAGAGACGACATGGGAATTGAATAAAGCAATCACGAATTAATAAAAGAGTTAACGTTTGTTAACTCTTTTATTATGCTTAAATTTTTATTAAATTTCGTTCATCGGTGCTATACCAATTCTAACTTATATTTGACAAACACTTGTGAAACCATTATTATCAAAGATGTTAAGTATATAAATAAAATTTAAATACATCTATACCAATTTTAAAGAGAGGTCATTCCCATGTGCGGAATCGTTGGAGTTACAGGCAATAAGAATGCGACATCCATTTTAGTTAATGGATTAGAAAAATTACAATATCGAGGATATGATTCAGCCGGAATCTTTGTGGAAGGAAAAGACCACAAAGATTATTTAGTGAAAACAACTGGAAGTATCGACGATTTAAAGAAAAAAATTGGACCAGAGGTTCAGGGAACTGCCGGAATTGGGCACACTCGTTGGGCCACTCATGGTGGAGTGAACATTGAAAATGCTCATCCACAATTCTCAGATGACAACCGGTTCTATCTGGTTCACAATGGTGTGATCGAAAACTATGAACAACTGAAGAAAGAATACTTATCAGACGTTAAGTTTCATAGTCAAACTGATACCGAAGTGGCGGTTCAATTGGTTGATAAGTTTGTGACTGAAGACAAAATGAGTACAAAGGATGCCTTCATTAAGATGCTTTCACTCCTTAAGAATTCTTCATATGCTTTCATTTTAATGGATAAAGAAGATCCAGATACTTTATATGCAGCCAAAAACAAAAGCCCCATGTTGATTGGATTATGTGACGGTTTCAACGTAGTATGTTCTGATTCAATTGCTATGTTAGACGTTACTGATACTTTTCTTGAGGTGGTTGATGGTGACGTTGCGATTGTAAAGCCTGATAAGGTAACCATCCTTGATGAAAACCGTAAGCCAGTAGAGCGTCATCAGTTCAAGGTAACCATTGATCCAAGTGCGTCTGATAAGGGGACTTATCCTTACTACATGCTTAAAGAGATTGATGAACAACCCAATGTCATGAGAAAATTAGTTAAAGAGTACTTTGATGCAGATGGAAACATGAACGTTGGTTGTGGCGTAATGGATACCATCCTTGATTCAGATCGAATCTATATCGTGGGTGCTGGTACCAGTTATCATGCTGGATTAGTCGGTAAAGATTTGATGGAGAAGTACACTGGAATTCCAACTGAAGTGCACGTCTCATCCGAGTTTGCTTACGAAGATCCATTGCTTTCTAAGAAACCATTCTTTATCTTTTTGACTCAAAGTGGGGAGACCGCTGACAGTCGGGAAGTTTTAGTGAACGTTAACAAGCATCATTTTCCTAGTTTAACCATTACTAATGTTGCTAATTCGACATTGTCACGCGAAGCAACTTACACGATGTTGCTTAATGCTGGTCCAGAAATTTCAGTTGCTTCAACTAAAGCATATACTGCTCAAATTGCAATCCAAGCCATTTTGGCAAAGGCCGTTGGTATGCGGGGTAATCGTCAGGTCGCAAAAGATTTTGATTTAGCACGACAATTGGGTTTGGTTGCGACTGGGATGCAGTCAATTGTTGAAGAAAAAGATAAGATTGATGAAATTGCTAAGAAATATTTCGTTGATGCTAAACAGGCCTTTTACATCGGCCGTGGGGTTGATTACACTGTTTCCCTTGAAGCAGCGTTGAAGTTAAAAGAAATTTCTTATGTCCATGCGGAAGGCTTTGCTTCTGGTGAACTTAAGCACGGAACGATTGCATTGATTGAAAGGGGCACTCCAGTGATTGGTATTATCACCCAGAAGAAGACCGCTGGATTAACTCGTAGTAATCTGGAAGAAACTGCAGCTCGTGGTGCCAGTGCTTTGACGATCGTGCGACAAAGTCTAGCTCAAGATGGTGATACGTTTGTGATCCCGGACGTTGATGAGTTGTTAACACCGCTGCTTAGTGTCATTCCAGCTCAACTAATTGCTTATTACACTAGTTTGAACAAGGGATTGAACGTTGATCGTCCAAGAAACCTTGCTAAAAGTGTTACAGTTGAATAATGTTTTTAAGAGCTACCATTCTTGGTAGCTCTTTTATTATGTTGTTGAAGCATCGTTGAGTACTGAACTTTCTTTACATTTTAGTAATTTTCTCGTATTATTTTATTATCGTGTCAGTTGTAATTTTGAATTTAGGAAGTAAACCATGACTGAAAAAAATTATAAAATTAAAGTACAAGATGTCACCAAAGAGTATGACATGTTCAAGACTCAATCTGACAAATTAAAGTCGTTTTTCTCATTATCAAAGAAAAATAAAACCCCACATTTTTGGTCTTTGATGGGAATTTCATTTACCGTTCAGCCTGGTGAAGCATTGGGAATTATTGGTGTAAATGGTTCGGGAAAGTCGACCATTTCTAACATTATTTCCGGCATTATTCCGCAAACGACCGGCCAAGTTGATGTGCGCGGAGACACTTCGATTGTTGCGATTAACGCTGGATTGAGAAAGAATTTAACTGGCCGTGAAAACATCCGAATGAAGTCATTGATGCAGGGACTTACAAACCACCAAATTGATGACATGATGGATGATATCATTGCCTTTGCTGATATTGGTGATTTTGTTGATCAACCAGTAAAAGACTATTCTAGTGGTATGAGGTCCCGACTTGGCTTTGCCATTGCCGTTCACATTAAGCCAGACATTTTGATTATTGATGAAGCCTTGTCCGTTGGTGACGATACCTTCTACCAAAAATGTGTTGATAAGATTGATGAATTTAAAGAAGAAGGTAAGACCATCATCTTTGTATCTCATTCACTAAAGCAGGTGCGTTTGTTGTGTGATCGAGTTGCTTGGATTAACTACGGGAAGCTACGGAAAATTGGTCCGATGGAAGAAGTCGTCTCCGAATACCAGAAGTTCATCAAGTGGTTTAAATCGTTAAGCAAAAAAGAGAAAAAACAGTTCCAGAAAAAAGAAAAGACCATTCAGAAGAATTTTGATATTGATAAGTATCAAAAGGAAATTACTAATGAGTATGCTGAGGATCACCCGAATGATCCTAATCCAGCACGAACCATCCATAAGCGGTTCTATAGTGAAGTTATTCAAGAAAAGATGCCATTGACCACTAAGATTATGACGTGGGCGGTTTTCTTTGCCATGATTTTCTTTTGCTTGGTAAATGTATCTGGTCATCCAACGATGGCGGTTGTTAGACATCCAAGTTATATCATTCACCCAAGTAAGAAGATGAGGTACCAGAAGAAGAATGGTAAATCAGTAATGGTCACCAAGCATGAATACAAACAACTTGAGAAACATGCCTGGGGACAACGATAAAAATTTTGCTATTATTCAAAGTGAATAATAGCATTTTTGTTTAGGAGGAAGATTTAGATGGCAATGAAGAGTCATGAAACATTTACATTGATTGAGGAAATTACGCGATTAGATGGTTCTAAGTACCTTGAAATCAGCAACATGGTGCAGAACGGACGAGCTGAGCTTGCTGCAGAACGAAAAATGATTAAACAGGTTCGAATCCTTCAACTAAACATTCCTCACTCCGTTCATGTCATTAATTACGAGAACTATGTTAACCAGAATTATGTGATGCCAAAGGAAAACTTTGACCACTTTGAGGAGTGGAAACGAACCCCAGCAATGGATCATGAAGTCCAGATGATTTTAAAAGAGAACCATATTGGTTAAATCAATTGGCTAATCTTTTTGTGAATTAAATCATTAATATTTGTTATCACCAACCACCAAATATGGCATAATGAGTATGAATAATATTTGGAGGTGTTGATGATGACTGAAAAATTTTTAATTGGAACTTATACCCAAAAAACTAGTAAGGGCGTTTATCAAATTGAATTAAACAAAGACAAAAAACAGCTGGAAAATGCTCAGCTAATTGCGCAAATTAGCTGTCCAACCTATGTTGTTGAGTCTGATGACCATAAAATTTATGCGATTGATCGTAATCAAGATGAATCGGAAACACGTGGTGGGATTGCTGTTTTTGATAGCAGCACCATGCCAGCTAAATTAATGCAAGAAGACATTGAAGTGGGTCCCTCACCAGCCTACATTACTGTAGACGAAGGACGTAAGATGGTCTATACAGCAAATTATCATACTGGTAATGTCATTGCGTATCACATTGAAAGTGACGGGACTGTCAAAGAATCACAGCGAATCCATGACGATGGAATGACCGGTCCACTACCAGAACAACAAAGTGGTCCTCATCCACACTATGCCGATCTAACTCCTGATGATCGCTTAGTGATTTGTGACCTGGGATTGGATCGAGTTTATTTGTATGATGTTTCTGACGCGGGTGAGATTACTCCTGTTAGTGAGATTCAGTTGTCACCTGGATTTGGTCCAAGACACATTGCTTTTGCTGAATCGACGGGAAAGGCTTACTTAATTGGTGAACTAAGTAGTAAGATTGCAGTTCTTGATTATAATGAAGAAGCTGGCATCTTTACCGTCCAACAGGTTGTTAAAACTATTCCCAATGACTACAAAGATGCTAATGGTGGAGCTGCAATTCGAATAACTAACGATGAGAAGTTTGTGTATGTTTCTAATCGTGGCAATGATTCGATTGCTGTTTTTAAGGTCCTAGATGATGGTGACTTAGAGCGAATTCAAGTAATTTCAACTGAAGGGGAATTTCCGCGTGATTTTAACTTTAATTCAGATCAATCCTTTCTAATTGCTGTAAATCAAAACACTAATAACGCAACCTTGTACGAGCGAAATCATGAGAATGGTAAGTTGTCTGTCATTCAAAAGGATTTTGCGGTACCAGAGGGAACCTGTGTTGCTCCTCGAAAATAGTTAATTTAATGAAAAGTTAATGCTTTTATAGCGTTAACTTTTTTCATTCCCTTAACAAATTGATATAATTAATTTAAATAGGTGGGGTGGAGATTTTGATTAAATTAATTGTGACAGATATGAACAAAACCTTTTTAAATGAAGCTAATCGATATGATGAGATTAAGTTTTTAAAAACGTTTCAAAAGATGAAACACCAAAACGTTAATTTTGCCGTCGCTAGTGGCGGACCGAATGATAAATTACAAAGCCTGTTTATTGATTATCGGGACCAAATGGATTTTATTTCTCAAAATGGTTCAGTAATTTATCGTGGGAATGATTTAGTCCATGCCGAATCGCTGAATGATGATCAGATTAAACAGACCTTAAAGATGCTTTATGATGATTTTGGCCCTGACATTGTCGGGGTTAACGTATCTGGGCTTAAGCATACTTATGTAGATAAAAGGCTACCCGAAAAAATGTATCAGCTGATGAAACAATACTACAGTAATACGGTCCGTTTGAATGATTTGGCTAACATCACAAGTGAGAACACTGATGATCAATTAGTAAAAGTTGGTGTGACGTTTAAGCAAGGTGCAAACGTGATGCGAAAAGTTCATGAAATGCGACAGATGCTTCCAGATAATCTTGAGAGTTTGAACTCTGGCTTTAATACCGACCTAATTGGTGTAAAGGGGATCGACAAAGCAACTGGCGTGCGCTATTTGATGAAAAAATATGATGCCAATCCTGAAGAGGTTGTCACATTTGGGGATAATGAGAATGATTTAGGAATGTTGGATTTAACCCCGAATAGTTATGCTATGAAGAATGGCATTCGGGAGGCAAAGGACGCCGCTGGTCACGTTACTGAGTTTGATAATAACGATGATGGTGTTCTAAGGACAATTGATACCATTTTAAATAATCAGTAGTTTCATTTAGTAAGGTAATGACAGTACAAATATACGTGAGGCGATTAAAAATGAATAACGAAGAATTAAATAACATTGTTGAAGGACGTTTGGATAAGTACTTTGAAAAATATCCAAGTACTCCTGATGTTGAGATGTACAAGATTGAGTTGAAACGTTCAATCGTAAAAGATGCCTTAGCTAAGATTTCAGATGAAGTTACGATTAACGATGCAATTAACCAGGCTTTTTCTGACTTTGGTGACATTGATCACGCTATTAATCAAATTGTTTTTAAAAGTCATGGAATCAAGGATTAAAATGAATTAGCCGTTGTGGCTTTTTTTATTAGGATACATATGATAATGTATTCATATGAAATAAATTACATATATAAGGAGAAAATCATGGATTCTAAGATTAATCCCAAAAAATTAGAAGAAGCTCATGAGTTATTTAAAATTTTGAGTAATCCGGCTCGGATTCAAATGTTAGTGTTGTTAGAAAATCACTTACTCAACGTTGGTGAGATTAGTGAGGAACTTGGGCTTGAACAATCAGCTACTTCTCATCAATTGGCAATGCTTAAAAAGCATCAATTGGTAAGTAGCGAACGGAAGGGTAAGTCAAATTATTATCGCCTGGATGATCCTCATATTATGGACATTGTAAATGAAGGACTAGCTCATTCGGATCACGTGGTAAGGGGTGTCAAACATGGAAACTAAAAACGTGGTTGGATATGGAATGATAATTGAGATGGTTGCGATTGCTTGGATGATAGTAGAATTTTCGGTTGGCTTAAAGGCCGGGATCGATGCCCACTCAATTGTATTAATTGCGTTTGGTCTTGATAGTTTGATGGAGATTATTGCTGGATTTGTTTTACTATTTCGTTTGGAAATTGAGTTTAAAGGGAGTTCAAAAATTGACATTAATCGAGTGGATAAGGTTGCCACGAAGATCGTTAGCATCATTTTGCTCCTTCTGTGTGTCTATATTCTAGTTACTTCTGGATATAATTTGTTTCAGCATGAAGGTGCTGATGGCAGTCTGATGGGGATCATCATTTCTATTTTGTCTCTTATTATCATGCCAATGATTGCCTATGCTAAGTATTGGATTGGGAAAGTAATTGGTTCTAACGCTTTAATTCAGGATGCCATGTGTAGTGTTACGTGTACTTATCTTGCCGGGACGGTGCTTATCGGAGTTTTGCTTAATTATTTTTTCTATATTTGGTGGATCGATTCAGCAGCAGCAATTCTAATTGTTTTCCTTATTGGTAAAGAGGCATTAGAATGTCTTGTGGAGAGCTAATCTTGACAAGTGCAATTATAGAACTATAATAATAATTGTATAAAGTTTAGTTGTACAAAACTAAAAGGTGAGGTGTTAAGTATGAGTGAAAACAATTATCAATTTGATGTATTGTATTTAGGAAGTGGACATGGTGCTTTTAACGGTGCTATTCCATTGGCCCTAAAGGGTAAAAAAGCTGGCATTATTGAAGTTGGCAAGATTGGTGGAACTTGTCCTAACCGTGGATGTAACGCTAAGATTGCTTTAGACTTCCCAGTTAAGATGAAAAAAGACGTTGATAACTTCCAAGGACACGGCTTAGATGGAACTACTAAGATCAATTGGGCCGATAACGTTAAGCATGAAAAAGAAGTCATCAGTCAATTACCTGGTGGAATCGAACAGGGTCTAAAGAGTGTTGGCATCGATGTGATCCATGGGTATGGAAAGATCGTTGATGCGCACACCATCGACGTTGACGGTACCAAGTACACTGCTGATAAACTTGTTGTAGCAACTGGAGCTCATTATCACAAGATTGATATTCCCGGTGCTGAGTTGGCATACGATGGAACTGATTTCTTGAACTTAGAAAAACAACCAGAACACATGACCGTTATCGGTGGTGGATACATTGCCATTGAATTTGCTACAATCGCAGCAAATGCTGGAACTAAGGTAACCATCCTATTGCACCATGACAAGGCTTTAAGAAAGTTTTATCAACCATTTGTTGAGTCATTACTTAAAGATCTTGAATCTCAAGGAGTTCAAATCATTCGAAACGTTGATCCTGAATCAATCGAAAAATCAGGTGATGGTTTTGTAGTCAAGACTAACAAAGACGACATTGACTCTGATTGGGTTCTTGACGCAACTGGCCGTGATCCGAACGTTGAAGGATTCGGTCTTAAAGAAGTTGGCGTTGATTACGATAAGAACGGAATCAAAGTTGATGATCATCTTCAAACTTCAGTTGACAGCATTTACGCTGCTGGCGATGTTCTTGATAAACAAGTTGGTAAGTTAACTCCAACCGCTATTTTTGAGTCAATGTACCTTACCAAGTTATTTACTGGTGCTACTACTGATCCAATTAAGTATCCAGCTGTTCCAAGTGCAGTTTTCTCATCACCACGAATTGCTGAGATCGGTGTTAGTGTTGACGAAGCTAAGGCCAACCCTGATAAGTATGATGTTAAAGAATCAGACCTTGCCACTGATTGGTTCAGATTTGCAATGCAGGAGAACAAAGGTAAGACCATTTCAATCACCGACAAACAAGGTTACCTAGTAGGTGCTACTGAAATCAGTTCTGAAGCTGATAACGTTATTAGTACTTTGGCACCATTTGTTGAGTATCACATCTCACCAGAAAAGATGAGCGAATTGATCCCATTGTTCCCAACACTTGGTTCTGAGACTTTGAATCATCTATAAAATTAAAAATCTATAAAATAAAAAGTTCGCCAAATGGCGAACTTTTTTTTATCTAATTCTATTTAAGAAATTCTGGTTTTCTGAAATCAGGATCTGGATAAGTGTAAAAGCCCTTACCGGATTCAAGACCAATGTTACCTTGGTCAATCATATCCTTGAATTTTTCGGAAGCTTTTTTAACTTCTGGGTTAGTTGACATCTTAGTGATATCATACATGGTTTTCATCCCAATAATGTCCATAATAGCGAATGGACCAAGTGGTGCACCAGTTCCAATCATCCATGCCTTATCGATCGTTTCAGGATCAGAAACGCCATTGTTCCAGAGGACTAAAGCATCTGATAGAAATGGTACTAACAGTGAGTTCAATAGGTAACCAGGTTGTTCCTTGTTAACTAGGATTGGAACCATTCCGATTTCGCGTGAAAACTGTTCCATCTCTTTTGGAAGATCCTTATTAGTTTTAGATTGTGACATGATTTCAGCGGTATTGTTTTTCCAAATTGAGTTAGCGAAGTGGTAACCCAAATACTTGTCAGGGCGACCAGTAGTATCAGCAAACTGTGATGGTAGTAAAGTCGAAGTGTTAGTGACGATAACAGTATCTGGATCAGCTAAATCGTTGAACTTTTTGTAAAAGTCATTTTTAACATCTGGATCCTCAGAAAGAGCCTCGATAACTAAGTCAGCACCCTTAAGAGCGGCCTTTAAATCAGTGGTGTAATGGAGATGTTCCTCTGCGTTCTTGACCTGTTCATCGGTAGCTCCAATGTCTTTTTTTACTGCTTTTTCCCAACGAGCTACTCGCGCCTTAGCACGATCGAGTGAGCCGTCTGAACGGCCCCAAATAGTAGTGTTTTTTCCGTGAAAAGCCGACATGAAAGCAATTTGTGAGCCTAAGGTGCCTCCACCGACAATGACAACGTTATTGAATGTCATGGTGATTTCCTCCTATATATTTACTTATTATCCACTTCTATTTTATGCTAGTGAAAGCGCTTAAGCAACCTTCTTTATCTGTTATAAATGACAATGGTTGCAAGCCAGAGTAAATTAGTTAAAATATTAACTAAATTGTTAATGGAGGTTCAAAATGATGAGTGAGATTAGAAGGGTAACGATTGATGATATTAGTGCTTTACGAGCCATTAGTCGGGAAACGTTTGCCGAGACGTTTGGAACCGAAAATAAACCTGAAAATTTAAATCAATACTTGGATAATGCTTACGATCCGGAAAAATTAAAGAATGAAATTTCTGATCCTAATTCTCAATTTTATTTTGCCTACGTTGATGGAAAGTTAGCTGGTTATCTAAAGTTAAACGTTGATGATGCTCAATCTGAAGAAATGGGTCCGCATCTCTTAGAAGTAGAACGAATTTATTTGAAAAAAGAATTTAAACGTCACGGTCTAGGAACCGAATTGATTGATTTGGCTGTTAATGAGGCGCAGAAAAAAGGGAAAGGAAAGGTTTGGCTTGGTGTGTGGGAACATAATAATGCTGGACTGAAGTTTTATCAAAAAATGGGATTTAAGCCGGTAGGGGATCATGTATTTCAACTTGGCGAGAGTGCTCAGCGTGATTTGATAATGGAGAAGCCAATTAGTGGTAACATTAAGTAAGTAGTTAATAATCTTAATTGGGAAAGTTGGTTCTTTTGTTGTTATTTAATGGCATTTTTCTTTTAATTGCTAGCATCATTGCCGGAACGTTGAGTAGTGTCGTTGGCATGGCAAGTGTGATTCTTTATCCGGCGCTTTTGTTTGTTGGATTACCACCAATTATGGCAAACGTCACGATCACGGTGGGAATTATTTTTAGCGGAACAAGTGCCGTCTTGTCATCAAGACGAGAGCTCAAAGGACAGGGTTCGGTCACTCTTCACGTTATGCTATTTGCGGTCATTGGTGCGGTTATTGGATCAATTATCCTGTTACATAGTTCCAATAAGAGCTTTCAAGATGTTGCTCCCTTTGTCATCTTACTGTCCGGAGTTTTAATGTTAATTCCAAAACGACAGTCAACGTTTGCTTCTGAAAGTATTTCAAAAACAGCGAGTGCAATTGCCGCGATTGCCATTGTGATTGTCGGGATTTACGTTGGCTACTTCGGTGCCGGCGGCGGAGTGTTAATGGCTGCCATTTTGATTCGAATTATCGATGCACCATACGCCATTTGCAATGCGGTCCGAAATGTGACGACTTTAACCATGAACGCAGTATCAGCTGTCATCTTTATTTTTACGACACCAATTAGTTGGAGTGCTTTAGTGGTGCTTGCCATTGGGCTGTTTATTGGTGGGTACATTGGTCCCATTATTGTCAGAGTGATTCCATCAGCTGTAATGAAATACACGGTTGCGATCGGTGCGATTATCCTGGCTGCTTTCTTAGCATATCAGGCATATTTTTAAAAAAGATGAATGTAGGGAAAATATTATGTGGAATTTAATTTTTTTAGTAGTGGCAGGAGTTGTTAGCGGGGTGCTTGAAAGTACGGTTGGACTGGCCAGTTTAGTTGCTTATCCAGCGATGCTTCTGGCAGGATTTGCACCGATCGTTGCAAACGTCACCAACACGGTTGGCTTTGCCTTTAGTGATTCAAGTGCCATTTTAGCGTCCCAAAAAGAACTTAAGGGACAAAGTAAAGTCATCTTTAAAGTCACCATCTGTGCTGGAATTGGGACCATTATTGGTTCTTTAATTTTACTTAACAGTTCGAATAAAAGTTTTGAAAATGTTGCCCCAATCATCATTATGATTTCGGGAGTTTTGATGTTGCTACCAAAGAGTCAAAAACAATTATCTGAGACGCATATGACCGTATGGGGAAAGATAATTACCGCCATTGCACTTCTTTTTGTTGGGATGTATTTAGGTTACTTTGGTGCTGGCGGAGGAGTCATGTTGATTGCGATTTTACTTCGAGCCGTTAATCAACCCTATGCTGTTTGTAATGCAATCCGAAATTTTGTTTCTTTAATTTTGAACTGGATTTCGGCCATCATATTTATGTTTACAATGCCAATCAATTGGGTGGCTTTGATTGCCATCACAGTTGGGTTACTAGTAGGTGGATATATTGGGCCGTCAGTCGTACGTCATATTCCATCCAATGTTATGAAGTATGGGGTTGGGATCGGTGCCATTGTATTAGCGATTTGTTTAGGAATTAAGACTTATTAATAAAACAAGGAGAAAGTGGAAGTTTGATTTTAAAGTATTTCTTATTGATTTTTGCTGGGATTTTAAGCGGAATTATGGGAACCGCTGTGGGACTTGCTAGCGTTATTTCATATCCAGCAATGTTGGCTTCCGGACTATCACCAATCGTTTCCAGTGTGACTAACATCGTTGGTTTTGCGTTTAGTAACATGAGCGCAGTGGCTTCATCTCAAAGAGAATTAAAGGGTCAAGGTAAGACCATTTTAAAAGTGGTTATTTTTGCTGGAATTGGGTCTGCACTCGGTTCCCTGATTCTTCTTCGTAGTTCCAACAAAAGTTTTGCAGATATTGCACCAGTTGTCATCATGTTGTCTGGGATTTTGATCATGCTACCGAAGAGTCAAAAGCAGTTAATGAAAACCCATTTGGGATTATGGAGTAAGACCATTACCGCCATTGCACTGACGTTGGTTGGAATGTACTTAGGTTATTTTGGTGCTGGTGGTGGAATTTTGATCATGGCGATTTTAATGCGAGCCTTAAATGAGTCATATGCCGTGGATAATGCCATTCGAAATGTGATGTCACTAGTTATGAATTGGATCTCGGCTTTGATCTTTATTTTTACAATTCAGATTAACTGGCCAGTTCTGATTACGCTAACGATTGGATTGATGATTGGCGGATACATTGGACCAGCCATCGTACGTCTCATCCCATCCAATATCATGAAGTACGGGGTCGGAATCTTGGCAATTTTATTGGCCATTTATTTAGGAATTAAAACTTACTAATCATGTTGCAACCAGCCTGTGATTATGGTACTTTTAAATCAAATAAGATATGACAATAAAGAGGACGAGTACCATTAATTTCTTTTATAGCGAGTCGAAGTTGGTGAGAGTTCGATAAAGAGTTAATGGGGAAAACACCTTGAGTTTTAAAGCTTGAACGAAGTAGGGCTAACGGTCTCAATCCGTTATCATTGTGTGAGTTGGTTTATGTTACATAAACAATATGGGTGGTACCGCGATGACCTCGTCCCTTTTTGAGATGAGGTCTTTTTTATTGTCTAAAAAGGAGTTGTTAAGTATGAAAGAACAAAACGTTTTAGCAAAAGATTTGTACACTAAGAAACACGATTTTGGTGATGAATCAGTAGTTTTAGAGGGATGGATTCGAACCATTCGTAATTCTAAAAAAATTGCCTTTATCGAAATCAACGACGGTTCATACATTAAGAATGTTCAGGTAATTGTCAAGAGTGATCTAGATAACTTTGATGACATCATCAAACTGCCGATTAGTTCAACTCTGAAAGTAATTGGAAAATTCGTGGACACTCCGGACGCCCCACAGCCATTTGAAATTCATGCGGAGCAAGTTAAGATTGAGGGTGTTTCTGATCTAGACTATCCACTGCAAAAGAAGAAGCAATCACTCGAGTACCTTCGTTCTATTGCACATTTACGTCCTCGAACCAATACTTTTTACGCTGTTTTCAAGATTCGTTCGATGGCAGCCTTTGCGATTCATGAATACATGCAAAAACACGGCTTTGTCTATGTAAACACTCCGATTGTTACTAGTAGTGACACTGAGGGTGCTGGTGAGATGTTTCAGATCACTAGTTTAGATCAAAATGACCTGCCAAAGGATGAGAATGGTAAAGTCGATTACTCAAAGGATTTCTTTGGTCAAGAGACGAACTTAACCGTTAGTGGACAATTACCAGTCGAGGCATTTGCTTTGGCATTTAGAAACGTATATACCTTTGGCCCAACTTTTAGAGCTGAAAATTCGCATACTAAACGCCACGCTGCCGAATTTTGGATGATTGAACCAGAAATGGCCTTTGCTGATCTTGATGACATTATTAAGACGTCTGAGGACATGTTAAAGTATGTTATTAATTATTTACTTGAAAATGCTGCAGAGGACCTCCAGTTCTTAAATGATAACGTCGACGACAACTTACTTAAGTTGCTTCAAACTACTGTGAACGAGAAGTTTGCGCGGATCACGTATACTGATGCCATTGACTTACTTGAAAAAGCCGACGTTGAGTTTAAATATCCGGTTAAGTGGGGGATTGATTTAAAGGCTGAACACGAACGTTATCTATCCGAAAAAGTGTTTGGCAAACCCGTGTTTGTAACTGATTATCCACGTAATATCAAGGCCTTCTATATGCGTGATAACGACGATGGTAAGACGGTTGCTGCTTCAGACCTTCTGGTTCCAAGAATTGGTGAACTAGTTGGAGGAAGCCAACGAGAAGAGCGTGAGCAAGAATTGGCTGACAAAATGGATGAATTTCATTTATCAAAGGATGAGTACGAGTGGTACCTCGAATTACGTAAATACGGTGGCACTAAGCACTCTGGCTTTGGAATTGGCTTCGAACGATTACTGATGTATGTCACTGGGATGGATAATATTCGCGATGTTATCCCTTATCCAAGAACCCAAGGTAGTATTAAATTTTAGACTAAAATGAGCCCATGAGAAATCATGAGCTTTTTGTTATCTTTTGTAACAATTCAAATGAAAAAATGATAGTCTATAAATAGTTATTAAATTAGTACAAATCGAAAAGGAGCGCTTTATATGGCAAAAAGTAATGGACTTAGTAGATTAGAAAGATTTTGGTTTATTACCATCATGTTAATCGGTACTTTCACCATGTCGATTAGTCAGTCATCACTATCGACGGCTTATCCCACATTGATGAAGTACTTTGATATTTCAGCATCAACCGTTCAATGGTTAACAACTGGCTTTATGATCATCATGTGTATCATGATGCCGATTAGTCCTTGGCTTTTGAACAACATGAGTTTTAAGAAACTCTTTATGGGAGTTTTACTGATGTTTGATCTAGGGACGTTAATCATTTTAATTAGCAATAGTTTTGCGTGGGTGCTGATTGGAAGAGCATTAGAAGCAATTGCCGTTGGAATTTTGTTTCCATCGTATCAAACGGTATTACTAAATATCACGCCGGAAGATGATCGAGGAACGATCATGGGAGTTGCTGGATTGGTCATGGGTTCAGCTCTGGCGTGTGGACCAATCATTTCCGGAATCGTTTTGAAGTTTACTACATGGCGTGGCTTGTTTGATGTCTTCATTGTGATTATCACTGCTGTATTCCTGATTTCATTCTTTGTGATGAAAGACGTTATGCCACGAATTAAATCAAAGTTAGATTGGCTTTCGATCATCTATTCATTTGGTTTGATTGGGATCTTGTACGTAATTAGTGAAATTGCTAAACCAAACAATAACTATGGAATACTTTTACTCATCCTGGTTATTAGTATCGTTTTGATTGCGTTGTTTGTTTTCCGTCAGTTTAGAATCAGCAATCCACTATTGAATCTAAACGTGTTAAAGACGTTTAACTATGATTTGGCGGTACTCTTAACCGGATTCTCATACATTTCATTGATTGTAGTTACCATTATCTTCCCGTTGTACTATCAACAGGTATTGGGAGTATCACCATTCATTTCCGGGATGGCACTAGTTCCTGGAGCTGTTTTCTTAAGTATCTTGAACCCAATCACGGGTACGATTGTTGATAAAATTGGATTTAAGCCAGTTATGTTAACAGGAATGTTGATGATTGTGCTGGGCTGGGCCATTTTAGCCTTTTTCCCAATTTACAATATTTGGGGCATGATGGTTCTGGCAATGCTAATTGAGGGTGGAAATGCCTTTGTCATGATGCCTGCGGTTACGCTTGGGGCCGATTCACTGCCGGAAGATTTGATTTCTTATGGAACGGCTTTAATTACGACGGTCAGACAGGTACTTGGGTCAACTGGAGTTGCGGTTGCTACGATTGTATTAGTGAGAGCAACTGGATTCTTCAAACTTAGCATGCCGGCAATGCCAGCTCAGGTTAATGGATTCCACATGGTTTACTGGGTCTTCTTGGTAATTGCGGTTATCGGACTACTGCTTGCGGTTATGATTAGAACGCCAAAAAAAGATCAAAAATAAATTAAAAACGTATTTTAGGTGGAAATCAAATGATTTCCATCTTTTTTTGCTTAAAAGTAAACTAATTTCACAAAGTAGCGCTTAAATTACTGAAATTAATGGATTTGCAATCGTGATGTAATCATTTGGTATTAATCCTAACCTATCATAGAAAGTGTAGGATGATTGTAAAATAATGCACAATAAATTAATAAAAGAGCTGGTAAGATGTTCAAAGGATTAATCAGAAGTGTAACAGTAGCGATTGCGTCGTTAGGTTTATTTGGTGTCGTAAACATCGCCACTAACCAAAATCAAGTATCCGCAAGTAAAGCCCATTTTTCAAACGTTAAGCGGGTTGCGACTAGTGAGCTTGGTAAATCATATTCGTACGGTGCAGTCGGACCCAACAGTTTTGATTGCTCTGGCTTTACTCAGTATGTCATGAAAAATGGTGCTAATCGTAATATTGTAAGAACAGCACAGGCTCAATACGATGCTTATAAGCATGTTAGAAAGAGTAAAATCAAAAAAGGTGACTTAGTCTTCTTTGGTTCAAGTAAAAGTGACATTTACCACGTTGGGATTGCTTTAAACAAACACCAAATGATTGATGCACAAAATCGTGGAGTGGTGATTGAGCCAATTCACGCCCCGTGGTGGCATTTAGTGGGTGTTTCGCGTCCAGTTTCATTTACTAAGAAAACAGTTCAAAGTCCCGTTAGGTTTTAATGAGCCTGACGGCTTTTTTTGACTTCTCCAACTTTGCTGATTACTATGTAGGCAAATGTTGAAGGGAGTGCATTTCAAGTGCTAAGAAAAGACGAGCCATTTTTACCAATCACATCAAGAAGGGAACTTCGGGACTGGTTTGCTGAAAATTGCAAGAGAGAAAATTGTCTGTGGGTTCCAGTCAGCATGAGCAAAACCAGTGAAGAAAAGATGTTTTATTTGGATATCGTCGAAGAGGCACTGTGTTTTGGCTGGGTCGATGGTTTGCATAAAAGTTCGGATGAAACGGGACTAGCACAACGATTGACTCCTCGAAAGGAAAACAGTAACTGGACCGAGCTCAACAAGGAGCGGGCTCGAAGACTAATTAAACTAGGTTTAATGACTGAAGAAGGTAAACGAGTGTTACCAGATTTGTCTCCTAAATCGTTTAAGATTATTCAGCCCGTTAAACGTGCTTTAAAACGTGATCCGAAAGTATGGGATAACTTTAACCAGTTTCCCGATTTGTACCAACGAGTTCGCGTTGATGGTGTTCAGTCCCGGTTGAAATTTAGTAAACCCCAATCATATAAACATCGGTTGCATAAGCTAGTAAAGAAGACGAGAGCCAATGAGATGTATGGTGGTTGGTGTGATGATGGAAGATTGTTGCATTATTAAGTTTTATTAGATTCAATGTTTACATCTGGCATTTGTATCTGAATTTAAACTTAATTATTGTTTCATAAGAAGAATGACTAGTTCAATTTTTGTATTAAGTATTAATTAATCCTGATATACTTGTTTTATTAAATATTTTAGATAATCAGTGAGGAATTAATTCAAATGGCTAAAAAATATTTCATCAGTGGGACACGTACCAGTCATACGTATCAGTTTTATAAGGAACGCAGAAATGATCCAAGTTGGCGGGAAGATTACTTAGAGGTTAAATCAAAACGAAGACGTAATTTTCTGATGAAATTAGTTTCAGGGGTTGTGATTGTATTGATTGGGTTCTTTCTGTTTAACCATTATGCTGGTGCTTTAATAAATAGAATACAAAATGAGTTTAGACGGAATCCTTCATCAATAATTTCAAATCGAACTTCCAATCAACATAATTCAGCACAAATAACTCCTAATTCTTCTCAAGCAGAAACAGGAGCAACTCCAGCAAATAGTAACAATAATCAGGCTGAAAATGATGTTAAGCAAACAAGCACTTTGACAGAGCCAATTGCTAAACAAATATTAGAGAAAGAAACACCTTATTTCCAAAATACGACTACTAATAAAATTAGTTATTGGAATTATGGTGGTAAACTATCTGGAGATCAGACGGGATATTGGTTTATAACTCAAAACGCTACTAGTGATATTGGATTAGAGGGGACCGTTAAAGATAATGGGGACGGAACTGCTCACATATCAGAAAACGTTGTTTCAAAAGCAACCGGTCCACATTCTTCAAATTTAGAAAAAGATGTGACAATTCCACGTTAAGCTTATAAAACACAAAAAAGCGAACCAATCAATTTAATGACTGGTTCGCTTTTAATTATGGAGGCGGCGGGATTTGAACCCGCGTCCGAGCATATTGCCTCCTGAACGTCTACATTCGTAGGCTAATCATTTGAAATTCACTGTACAATCCGCAATTAGTCAATGCTAGCATGCAACAGCTAATCTGATTAATCTCTTCATACTACTTCAGATGGGAGCAGTAAGCGTATCCTATTAAAGGTAGGACCTAGGACTGATCCATAGGAAAAATCAGCTAGATCTACGTCAAGCGCTTATTAGGCAGCTACGGCGTAAGAATTGTTATTATTTTTTGCAGTTATAATTAAACTGAGCGATTTGACGCATCGTCGTACGGAATGCAATTCAGGCTCAAACTATACCCGTCGAATCCATAACGCCCCCGACAGACACATTACTACTATACCATGATATCTGCCTAATTTACAGTAATTTAGATCAGGTTAAAATGCTTCAGTCCGTTGACAATTCCGTGGTCGGTATTTTTAGTGGTAATGAATTCACCATGTGGTTTAACGTTTGGAAGTCCATTACCCATTACGACCGGATGATCAACGTAGTCTAACATTGGGATGTCGTTATTACCGTCTCCAAACGCGTATGTTGGGATTCCAGTTAGTCCAGCAGTGTTTATTAATTGCTTGATTCCAGTAGCCTTAGAAACGTTATGAACGACCACATCAATTGAATAGGGCGAGTTACGGTAAAAGGTTAGGACATCTCCAAAGTTTTCTACGTAGTCAGTATCCAGATCAGTGTTGGTAACCACCATCATGTTAATAGGATTTTCGTGCCAATACTTTTTTGTGACAATGGTTGGAAGTGGAGCATGGACGTGTTCAAAGGCTTTAACTGCCAATTCATCGTGATTGGTAATGGCACCACGTTTTTGGTTCAGTAAAACTAATGTATTATCGTGTTTTTTAACAAAGCTATACAAACGATCAATGATTTTGGGGTTGATTGTATTAGAAAAGACTTCTTGGTTTCTTAACATTCCAAAATCACCGTTTGCGGCTACCACGGAATCAATCTTGGTTTTCTCTAACGTATCTCTGATTTCAAAAAGATTCCTTCCGGTTGAGATTACCGGAAGGCCACCGTGTTTTCTGATTTCATCCATTGCGTTTGCAACTTCATCGTTCACCTTTGAATTTTCATCAAACAAGGTCCTATCTAAGTCAAAAAATACTAAATATTTATACATAATCGAATCTCCTTTGCTTATTATTTTAACATATGACCTACTTTGCAATCCTACTAATTAATCGTGATTACATGTACAATGAGATAGGAAGCGATTTTTAGAGGAGAATAAAATAATATGAAAAAAGTTGAAATAACCGGTAAAGCCGTCAAAAAGTTTGAGGGCGGTTATCCACAAATTAGTGAAAAAGATTTAGTTAACGAAGCGGATTTTAGCAACGGCGAGGTCGTGGCTTTAACTAAGGGTGATCATTTCGTTGCCAGTGCGTACTTTGGCAAACAAGCTGGGGGAATCGGTTGGATTTTGGATCGCAAGGAAAATCAATCTATCGACGATCGTTTCTTTGTTCATTTATTTAGTCAGGCCTTCAGTAAAAGGATCTTACTTCAAAATGAAGGCATTGATATTCATCGCCTGTTTAACGGACAGGGAGACGGTTTGGCCGGAATTACGATTGACAGCTACGATGGTCAAGACGTGATTACTTGGGAAAATGCTGGAATTTACCAATTGCGAAATCAGTTGATTCCAATCATTGTTAATCAATTGGGGAGTTACCAGAATTTATACGAGTATCAGCAGTTTGAACATGGTTCTGAAGTCAAGTCAGTTGAAAATGCTAGTCCCGATCCAGTAGGCTCGGCCAATGTCTTGGAGGGTGAAGTAACGTATCCAATTAGTTTACAGAACGCCAAAACGACAGGATTAGACATCATTTATCGCGATGTAAGACAGGACGTTTTTGATCAATCACAAGATAAAGTTGGTCTAAATCTATTTTATGAGGGAACCGGAGTTGCTAGTGCCATGATTGGTGGTGGTAGCGTTAAGACCGTTAATGTTGATGATAGTAATCGTGCTAAATCTCAATTGATTAATGAAATTGATGCTAATGGATACGTGATCGGTGCCCAAGAGGTCAGAAAAATGAGTGTCTTTGGGTATTTAGACTATGCGCAAAAGCATGATTTGAAGTTTGACTTAATCACCGTTAACGTGCCTGTCTTTGTTAGAGATAAAAAGAATCGGTTTGAGATTAAGCGTGACTTACAAGATCTCGTTAGTGCGGTAAGTCAAGTTGCTAGTAAGGATGCGTCCGTCTTCTTTACCACAGATACCAATAAAATGAATTCGAAAAAGTTTCGGTCTGAAATCTCGGATGCATTTGCCGCAAACGGTGTTAACGTTAATTTTGGAAAAACTTACTCTAACCCAAATGATTTTCCGATTGACCATGATTATGAACGTGAGGGATCGTTTAAAGGGATCAATGTGCGGATTAAATAAGAACTAATATAATAAAATTAACAGAGCAAAAACAGCATTATGTAATTAATTTTTGTTGTATAATGTAAGCGATATTATAGAAAGTGGGGATAGTGTAATGGCTTATTTGAAATTTGATGATTCTAAGTTAAGCAAGTTTGTACATCCGGATGAGTTGCCTGAGATTCAAGCGATGGTAACTGCAGCGGATAAAGAGTTAAGGGATGGCACTGGTGCTGGAAATGATTTCCGGGATTGGTTAGATCTTCCAGAAAATTATGACAAAGATGAGTTCGCAAGAATTCAAAAAGCGGCTGACAAAATCAAGTCTGATTCAAAGGTTTTAGTTGTAATTGGAATTGGTGGTTCATACTTAGGTGCTAAGATGGCCGTTGATTTTCTGAATGGTACTTTTTACAACTCTGAACCTGATGACAAACGTCGTGGTGTCAAGGTTGTCTTTGCGGGTAATTCACTCAGTGCTCCATACATTCATGATTTATTGAACTACATCGGTGACGATGACTTTTCAATTAACATCATTTCTAAGTCTGGAACAACCACTGAACCAGCAATTGCTTTCCGAATTTTCAAGGAAAAGTTAGTTAAAAAGTATGGTGAAGATGAAGCTAACAAACGAATCTATGCTACTACTGATGCTCATCGGGGTGCTTTGAAACAAGAGGCCGACGCTAACGGCTACGAAACCTTTGTAATTCCAGATGGTGTTGGTGGACGTTACTCAGTTCTTACCCCAGTTGGTTTATTACCAATTGCTGCTACCGGTGCTGACATTAGTCAATTAATGAAGGGTGCACTTGATTCTTCTAAGGAATACACCAATCCAGATGTTAATAAAAACGATGCCTATCGTTACGCTGCGTTGAGAAATATCCTTTACAGAAAGGGTTATACCACTGAATTACTCGAAAACTACGAACCAAACATGAGAATGTTCTCAGAATGGTGGAAGCAGTTAATGGGTGAGTCAGAAGGAAAAGACCAAAAGGGAATTTATCCATCATCAGCTAACTTTACAACTGATCTTCATTCATTAGGTCAATACATTCAAGAGGGACTCCGTGATCTGATTGAAACGGTTGTTAAATTAGATAAGCCTGATGACGATATTGCGATTCCCAAGGAAGAGTCAAACCTTGATGGTCTTAAATACCTTCAAGATGACACGGTTAACGAAGTTAATACCAAAGCCTATGAAGGGGTTGTTTTAGCTCATACCGATGGTGGGGTTCCAGTTATGACCGTTCATATTCCTGATCAATCAGAATATTCACTCGGTTACTTGATTTACTTCTTTGAAGTTGCGGTTGCTATTTCTGGTTACCTAAATGGCATTAATCCATTCAATCAACCAGGCGTTGAAGCATACAAGAATAATATGTACGCACTATTAGGTAAACCTGGTTACGAAGAATTAACCAAGAAACTGGATGCAGAATTAAAAAAAGAAAACGATAACTAGATAGATAAAAAGAACGAATTCGGTTGTCCGAATTCGTTCTTTTTGTTAATAGGAGAATGAATTGATAGATAATCAAAGCAAAGTTCCTAAAAGTTTATTAGAAATGGATAAAGATGAAGCAAGAAGATACTTTCTTAAGGAAACAAGTTATGTTCCAATTCAACTGCCATCTTATTTTAAATTTAATGAGGTATTAGAAAATGCTGACAAGTTACTTAGGAATCACAACAATGATATTGGTAACATTTCAAAAGAAAGAGATTCTCTTTCACATGAATCTCATGTTAATTATTCATTATTGATGAATAAGGATGGGATGTATGCATGGAGAAAACTACAGATTGTACATCCAGTTGCCTATGTGGAC
The DNA here is from genome assembly GCF_059901545.1 of Fructilactobacillus sp. X1R3C1. Classification (NCBI taxonomy): domain Bacteria; kingdom Bacillati; phylum Bacillota; class Bacilli; order Lactobacillales; family Lactobacillaceae; genus Fructilactobacillus; species Fructilactobacillus sp. X1R3C1. Next base: position 93,402 of record NZ_JBWXUT010000005.1, on the reverse strand, counting down.
TTAGTTAATATTATAATAAGTAATTGGGAAGAAATAATTAATAAATTTAAAGAATTTGAAGATAATAAAAAGATTAGTTGTATTAGTATTCCCATAGAATCTAAAACCAATAAAACTGACAAAGCTGAGACCATAACTAATTGGTGGAAAAATATAGAACAGAGTTCTATAGAATATGCCCTAAAGTATAAATATTGTATAAAAACTGATATTGTTACTTGTTATGATTCTATTTATACACATAGTATTCCGTGGGCGTTACAGGGTAAAGAAAATGCTAAAAACAATAGAAATAGTGGCGTAGGAAACAGAATAGATGAAGCAATAAGACATATGCAGTATGGACAGACCAATGGTATACCTCAAGGTGGTGAATTATTTAATTTTATAGCTGAAATTGTCTTAGGGTATGCGGATAGTGAATTATCTTCTTGTATAAAAGATAGATTCGGTCAGGATTTGGTAGATTATAAAATAATAAGATATCGAGATGATTATAGGATTTTTGTTAATTCAAGGGAAGATGGAGAAAAGATAATTAAAATGCTAGCTGATGTTTTATCTGAATTAAATTTTCATCTTAACTCTAAAAAAACTAGTTTTTCATCTGACATTATCGGAACTTCTATAAAAAAGGATAAATTATATTGGACACAACAAAGACCACTTATTCAAGTTAAAAAGTTTAATAAACAATTAGTTTATCAAATGACTTTACAAAAACATTTATGGCAAATATACGAATTAGCAACGAAATTTCCTAACTCAGGAAGTGTGACAGTATCTTTAAATGAATTTATTCAACGATTATCTAATGAATTAAAAATAGATGATTATAATCAATTGATTAGTATTTTGGTTAATATAATGCTGATATCGCCCAAATCAATGCCACAAGAAGCTGCTGCTATAAGTCGGATTCTTGAGATAGAATCAAATTCAGATAAAACATCAAATTTCAGTAAAGAAAATAAAACAAATAAAATAGTGAAAGATATTATCAAAAAACTAGATGATATTCCTAATACAGGATTTGTTGATATATGGCTACAGAGGCTTAGTATACAAGCAGAAAAGAAAGATAATTTTAATGATCCTTTGTGTAAAAAGGCTGAAGGTTTTCAAAAAAATATTTGGAACTCTGATTGGCTAAGAGATGGATTTGATGAAAATTCAATTGTGGATAAAAAAGGGATCAAAGAATTAAGCTTTGCAATATCAAAGAATGAAGTAAATTTGTTTAATAATTATCCGTATTAATAAAAATAGTGTTTAATCTATTTGAATAGATTAAACACTATTTTTATTTAAAAACATGCTTTTATAAACTATTAAATCTAGTTATTCCCATTTTCCTTCAAGAGTACGTAGCTTCTTAATTAAGCGTTGTTGTGCTCTTTCAAGATCATTCATTTGATCATCAACGTGACGGTTTTTGTCCATTCCACGTTTATCATCTCGAGTCGGCTTAGCAACCTTAGTATCACGTAAGTTATTGGTCTGATTTTCATTTTCAATCAACTCTTTCACAACGTCCATTCGTTCGTTGTAGTTAGCTAGTAAATCAGCATTGAATTTATCTGAGTTTTCTTTTTGGAACTTTTCTTGATCCTTGATTAATTTTTTAAGTTCTTTTTCTTTTGAGTGTGCGTCCATATTGTCATACCTCCAATATAAAAAGAATAGCACTAATGCTGTTTCAATAGCAATCTAATTTTATAAATAAAAATGGTCTTCCGATTAATCGGAAGACCATTTATTAGTTTAGATATTATTTGTCAGTATCTTTACGTCTGAAACCAAGTACTGCGGCAAGAGCAACCATGATAGAACCAATGGCACTCATAAGTAGTGTACTTGCTTGACCAGTTTGTGGCAAGATGTGACCATTCTTTTGGTCATTGTTTTTAACTGCAGAAGCTTGACCGTTATCCTTAGTAGCAATGTGTGAAGTTGTCTTATCATCATTGTTTACCTTAGCAGCAGTTTCTTTATTTGAAGCATTCTTGTCAGAAACTTCTTTGTTTGAAACAACCTTAGCGGAAGTCTTCTTGTTAAGAGCTGCCTTTTGGTCAGTTGACTTCTTTGAAGCGTTCAAATCAACTGTGTTCTTCTTAGCAGTAGTGTCATTTGACAAGTTACTTACTTGTTCTTTAGGTGCTGCTGGAGTTTGTTGAACATTTTGTTGAACGTTAGGAGTCGTCTTTGAAGTTTTAACAGTCTCGTTAGTGTTGGCACTAGTATTTGATGATGCCTTTGTTGGTTGAACATTCAAGTTAACCGTCTTAGTGTTATTTTGTGATACAACACTAGTAGTTTGTTGTTTGCCATTTGAAGCAGTTGGAGTTGGTGTAACACTAGCTGATTTCTTAACATTGTTCAATTGAGTAGTAGGGACATTAGCTCTCAAGTTGTAAGTGTATGCTCTGTTATTAGCAGGTCTTGCAGCTGGAGTGCTTACGTTTTGTTGAACGTAGTTAACTCTTGGAGTATATGAATTGTTGTTAGTGTTTTGGCTTGGTGTGTAAGTACTTGCGCTTCCACCGTTAAATCCGTTAACACGTCCGAATAATACGGTACCAGGGAAGTAGCTTAGTGAATCGTTGTAAATAACACCACGGTTTTGAGCATCAAGCATTAAACCGTTACCTAAGTAAATTCCAACGTGGTAAAGATCTCCACCGTTAGAGAAGAATACTAAATCACCTTTTTGAGCCTGGCTACGTGAAATGTGTTGTGTAGCAGGGTATTGACTGTAAGTAGTTCTTGGAAGACTGTATCCAGCCTTGCCAAATACGTATTGAACGAATCCAGAGCAATCAAATCCAGCTGGTGTACTGCCACCCCAAACATATGGAGTTCCAACATATTGTCTACCAATGTTAACTACTTGATCGGCATTAGTATTTTGAGCTCTAAAGCTGACATTTTGAACTCTAAAGTTAGTTGCGGCTGCACGAGCAGCACTTAATTGAACGTTTGAGTAAGAATGAGCTGCTGGGGTAACATTGTTGTTTTGAGTGTTAGTCTTAACAGTTTCAGTCTTAGCTGATTGTGCAGGGGTAGTAGTGTTAGCATCAGCTTGTTTTGCATTGTTGTTTGAAACGGGTGCTTGCTTAGCAGGTGATTGTTGAGTAGTTTCAGATTTAGTAGCTGGGGTTACATTATTTTCAGCTTTTTCAGTATTTACTGATTGTGCTTGTGTAGTAGCTTCGGCTTTAACTGAATCATTGTTAGTAGTCTTTTGGTCAGCGTTGTTGTTTTGCTTGTTATCTGCTTTAGCAGAAACAGCGTTGTCTAAATTATTAACGTTAACATCAGTTTTAGCTGATTGTGCAGGAGTAACAGCTTCTGCAACCTTGTTTTCAATCTTGTTTGGTGTAACAGTTGATGTTTGGTTATCGTTTTTAACGGCATCATTGTTAGCATCATTTTGATTGTTTTGGTTGTTTTCAGCTACTTGATTATTATCAGTAGTTGCTGATTGATCGTTAGTAGTTGTAGCTTTTGTTGCATCATTAGTGGTGTTGTTTACATCATTGTTTGAAGCAACATTAGTTTGAGTAGTGGCATCTTTAGTAGCATTAGCATCGTTTGTTTGATTATCAACGTTAGTGTTAACTTTGGCTGCGCTCTTAGATGAGTCATTTTTAATAGTGCCGTTATCTTTCTTGGCACTTTGAGTAGCTTGTGCGTTATTTCCTAAGGCGTCAGCGTTAACAACGCTGCTGGTAGTTAGAAGGCCACCGGCAACCATCGTAGTTGCAAGGGCAGCAAACATCCATCTCTTACCAGCTTTGTACATTTTATAGTGTAATTTATCATTATTCATATATTTAATTTCCTCCTTTGGAATATATAAACAATAACATCAAAACTATGTGAAAAAAAGAGTTAAACTCAAGCGTAACTATAATGATATAGTGCGAAACATTCAGGAAATAGTTTGTTAAACTAGTAATGTTTCAGTAACATTGTCGTAATATGACTGTGCTACTTACAAAATATGACTAAACGGCTTGACTACGACGTTATGTGACAGTTAGTAATGATTTATATGGAGGCAGTATTCATGCACAAAATAAAAGATTTAGCTGTCATGACGGGCATTACAGCTCGTATCCTTTAATACTATGGGTGAATAGATTTGTTGATCGTTGAACGAGATTTAGAATCTAGTTATTGAAGATATAATTTTACTGATGTTTTAAGACTACAGTTGATTTTGTTTTACAAAAGTTTTGGTTTTGACTTAAAAGAAATTAAAAAAATTATGAACAATCAAGATTTTAGTTTTCACAATAAAGTACTGATTCAAGGGATGTTTTGTCTGAAAAGACCCAATTAATGAAAAGTATTTGAATTTTTTTGCTGTTAATTTATTAAAATAATCATTAAGGAATAAAAATACTTATTATAAAAAATACTTATTATAATGGAAGAAAAATCTACAAATTACACAAAAATCAATTTTAAAAATATTATGATAGTAGGATTGGAACTGGTGCCACAGAAATTTTGGCTCAATCAATTCAAAAATATGCAAAGTAATGACCCTAACCCCAAAGACGTTTTATTAAACACTGATTAACCGAATTGTTCAATGTTTGGTAGAATTAGTGTAAATACATTTAAGAGGGGGATTATGATGGCATATGGAAACTTAGACTATTATTATGCAATATTAGGATTACCCACAACAGCAGACAAACAAGAAGTTGACCGAGCTTATCGCAAATTGGCTAAGAAGTATCATCCTGATGTTAATCATTCTCCTGATGCTGCCTCCAAGTTCAAAGAAATTACCAGTGCGTATGAAATTATTAAAGAAAATAATTATAGTTCTGGATCATATGCAGGATCAAGTCAGTCTAGTTATGAATCACATTCTAATGAGTCTAACGCTAACAATGATTCTTATCAGCAAAACACTAATTATAATTATTCTAATTACCAGCAACAAAATCAAAATCATGAACCTCATCATTTCACTGAAGCTGACATTGGTAAGGTAATTTTCTGGATTGCAATCGCAATTTCGATTGCGACGGTAGTGATTGTCATTAAGGTCTTACCCCTTAGTATTACTTATGCGGTTTTGATTGTGTGTGGAATTTTGTATTACTTCTATCAGAAAAAGTGATTAATTATAAAGATCGAGCATAAAATGTTTGGTCTTTATTTTTATTAATTAAGTTTTTAGTGTAATAAAAACTTACATGAAAAAATTCTTTGTGGTAGATTAATCATTGCTGAAAAATTAGGAGGTTAAGTATGCCAAAGGATTTTAAGGAAGAATTATTGTTTACTGGATTAATGGCAGGTATGATGGTGATCGTGATGGAAGCCTATAACATTGCACTCGGGAGTGGGGTTGATTCCACTTTTGTTAAAAGTGTGTTAATGGGTTATCCATTTGCGTTAGTTATTGCGGCTATTTGTGATTTACTTTTTGTGGGACCACTTGCAAAAGGAATCTTTTTCAAATTTATTTTTACTGAAAAAATGGAAGAGAAGCCACTTTTGATTTCTTTAGGAATTTCAATTTTGATGGTTTTAGGAATGGTAACTTGCATGTCAATTTTCGGAATTGTAGTTGAAGGCGGATTTTCTAGTCTTAATCTAGCAACGTTTGGGATGACATGGATTAGAAACTTGATTTTGGCTCTGCCATTACAACTTCTGATCGTTGGACCAATTGCTAGAATGGTTTTGGGTAAAGTTCAAGAAATCAGGAATTAGAATCAATTCAATACTAAAAGAACCATTTCAATAGTTATTGAAATGGTTCTTTTAGTATTATAGTTGAGTATACTGGGCTCGAACCAGTAAATTGCGGATTCAGAGTCCGCTGCCTTACCAATTTGGCGAATACTCAATAATTGAACAACTAATATACTACAATTCTTTATGGACAGTTGTCAACAGAAAATTTTGCATTACTTTGTTGACAGACCGGTTTAAATTGGGTAAACTATGTAATTGTTCAGTTTATTGCCCGTTGGTCAAACTGGTTTAAGACGTCGCCCTCTCAAGGCGGAGCTATGAGTTCAAGTCTCATACGGGTAATTCAAATATGATAATGCCCTCAAACATAATTATGTTTGAGGGCATTTTTTATAAATAAAATTTTTTATAAATAAATATGAGGAGGATTTGGATATGTGTACTTCAATTATTATTAAATCTACGGATGGTCATCCGTTTTGGGGCCGTACGATGGACTTTATGGTTTCACTTTTTGATTCTCATAACGAAAAAGCGGCTGTCTCAACTAAAATCGTAAATATTCCCGCAAATCAGATAATTCAGTCAAAATTAAAAAACTGGCGTAGCAAGTATGCAGTTATGGGGATTGGACCTGACGAAGGGAGTCTTCTGTTTGATGGGATCAATGAAAAGGGAATCACCGGAGATCTCCAGGTTCTTCTGGAAACCACTCATGGAAGTGAAACAGATTTAAAAGCTCGTAATCTAACACCAGTTTTTGGTGAGGAATTTGGGACATATGTTTTAACTCAATGTGCGACGCTTGATGACATCAGAAGACTCGCTAAGACCACTGGATTGATTGATAAAGCTTATGTTTTTCATGGAAAAGCTGGCAAGCTTCATCTTCATTACACCTTTTCTGATGAAAACGGGAATTCCATTGTGCTTGAAGCAACGGACAATGGTGTATTTAAAATATACGATAGTATTGGGGTGATGACCAATAGTCCACGATATTCATTTCATACTACTAACCTCAGAAATTACGTTTCGTTAAATGCTTATAATCAGAAGCCGACTAAGATTGGTGGAAAATTACCGGTTAATCCAATCGAAGGTGGTACTGGATATGGAATGTTTGGGCTTCCAGGAGATTATTCTTCACCATCGCGGTTTATTCGGGCAACTTTTATCTCTAAAAACATTGATGAGTTTTCAGATGATGAAGGAATAAGCACTTTATACAATTGCTTTAAGCCATTCATCGTTCCAAAGGGTATCAGTCGAAATCCTGATTTTCCGCAACAGTGTGATTTTACTCAGTATTGGGTTGGTTATGATGTTAAGAACAGGACCTTGTATTTACAAACACCAAGCTGTCCGACGATGACCCGTGCTACTCTTGATCCTAACCGCACTGAAATTGAGAAATTTGACGTTGATCAGACGTGGAAAGTTAATGAGCTTCAGTAAATTCAATTTGGAGGCAATTTGCTCTCTTAATTTTTAGAGAAATTGGTATAATTGAGGTTATTAGGAGAATAAAAATGAATTTTTCAAAGACAAAAGCTAAAATAAAAAAAATGATTGAAAGCCAGAGTATTCCAGGAGCGGCATTTTCGTTTATCACTGGGATGAACGTTGAAAGTGATGAAATGGGATTGAAGCAAGTGGAGCCAACGAAAGAAGTCGTTGGACCAAACGACGTTTACGATATTGCTTCTTTGACTAAAGTTGTCGGGACCCTGCCGGTTATCATGCGATTACTTCAAGATGGGCGAATTCACTTGGATGATTCTGTTTCCGACTATTTACCAGAATGGAAGTATCCGGAGGTTACAATTCGTCACTTGTTGACTCATACGTCCGGGATTGAAGGGTACATTCCCAATCGAAATCTGATGAACATCAATCAGCTTCGTGAGGCTCTTTTAGGTCTTCATGTGGGCAATAATTTTAACAAGCAAATGAAATACGAAGACGTGAACTATATTTTCTTAGGATGGATTGCTGGGTTGGTAATGGGAATTCCTATTCAACCACTGATTACGCAAATGGTCCTAAAACCACTTGGTTTAAATGACACGACTTTTCACCCAGAAGTGCAACGTTCTGTTCCCACTACATACAATGAAGAAACCCGTACTAATTTGCAGGGTGAAGTTCATGACCCGAAGGCGCAAATCTTGGGCGATGATTGTGGTTCAGCTGGGATGTTTAGTACTTTAAATGACTTGTCTCGTTTTGCCCAGTGGATGCTTCAGGTTAATAGTCGTAGTAGCATCTTTAATAATGAGACGTTTGATGAATTGTATACCGATCAGACGCCGATGGAAGATGGCACCCGGTCATTTGGATGGGCTTTAGCTGATTACGAAGGCCATCCATACATTTGGCAGTCTGGTTATACAGGGGTGGTAATTGTACTCAATCGGGACCAGAAGAGTGGTTTTGTCTTTTTGTCTAATCGGGTTCACCCCCACTTAAGTGATCATTTCATGGAAGATCGAAATGACTTAATTAACACCTATCTTTACGAATTATTTAATTAGATAAAAAAACACGTTTACCTTATTTTTAAGGCAAACGTGTTTTTCTTATTTATGAGGAACTTTAAGATAACTGTTTTCTAGATCAATGGTGTACTCAATCTCTTGGTTCCCACGCTGAGTCATCTGAAAGTCAGTTCCGTATAGTACTAGTCCAAGCTTTCTGCCAGCTGGAAGGTGATAGAAGGTTGGTTGTAACGTTAAGTCAACATCATAAAATTGGTTTGGGACCAATTGATCGTTTTGATAAGCGGAATGGCGATTCTGAAGGTTCATATGTCCAAACGAGATCATTTTATTTGGTGTTGAATGCTTATTTAAGGTGAATTCCCGTAGATCATCCGTGTACCATCTGTGCCCTAGTAGAATTCCCTTGGGCTCAAGAATGGTAGGGGTAACATTTAATCTTTTAGCATCCCCGTAATCAACCAATTGAGCTGACAGGATTCCGACGTTCTTAGACGTGGCAATACGCAGGTGAAGAATACTAAATCCCGAAATGATTTGCTCTTCACTAAGAGGTAAAGTCTTAAAGATCAAACGGTGTCCCTTTAACGGACTGTTTGGATCAAGTAAATCTTTTTCCCACCGTGTTGGATGAGAACAGTATGCCTTAAATCGCGACAAATCCAACTGATCTTGGTATTTAAGTTGGCCTTTGTTTGAAGTTTTGCTTAGTTTTTCATCATTTAAGTAGTATTTTTTACTATGATTATCAAGCCAGTTATTCTTTTTGTTCCACGTTTCCGGCTTGACGTTGTCTTGTACAATCATATTTGGAATTTTATTCATTACATCGTTTTCAATCCCATATAACTCATGTGAAATCCACATGTTGACGATATCGTTGAAATCAAACGAACGAAAGGCGTTGATGTAAATGTGTTGACCTTGGTGAAGGATAATCTTTTGATTGATTGGAAGAGACTTGATTCCTTGCCATAGTTTAGCTGCGTTGACTGGTTTAACATTCCAATCGTTCAGGCCCTGCACAAGCAAGACATCGGCTTTAATGTTTTTAACGTTGTTTCGGTAGTTTCTTTTGTCCCAAAATTCGTTGTAATTCCCGGTAGTAAGGTCCATCTGTTTTTGCATAATTGATAAGTAGCGATCAAAGAAAGGACGGATCTGGAAATTATCACCAGGATTGAGACTTCTACTGAATGTCTCGGCCGCTAAAACGTCAGCGTCTTCTCCCTGAAATCCACCCGGAGCCATTACCAGACCATTTTCACGATAATAGTCGTACCAAGAAGAGATGGCGGCTTCTGAAATAATGGTTTTAAGGCCGTTCACTCCAGTGGTTGCTGCAGCATTGGCAAGGGTTCCTAGGTATGATCGTCCGGTCATTGCTACGTTACCATTGGACCAGTCAGCTTTGATCTCGATGTTGTCCATTCGGTTGGTGAATGCTCGCCGTTTATGATTAAGCCATTCAATTACTGCAACTGTTGAATCTGTTTGTTCGGGGGAACCACACGTCTGAATTCCGTCAGAATCTTTGGTTCCAATACCAGCTGAATAAACTACTGCATATCCCCGCATTAAGAAGTAGTCATTTAAGGTATAACCCGGCTTTGCAACGTGTCCCTCAATGGCTTCATCGGAAAAACCCTTTGGTGTTCTAGTACTAAATTTTTGGGGTTGTTCTTCATACATAATGTCAGAATAAATGGTATCATCTGGTTCCTTTCGAATAATTGGTTTGTTTACATCATGAGTGATTTGGTCTCCAAGCGCATCGTTTGTCCCTTGGTAGTACGGACTAGCCGTATAAAGAGTTCCTAGCTTGAAGCTAGTTTGGGGACGAGTAATCTCAACTTTGATTAGATCAGCTTTTCCGTCCTTATCAGAATCAGTGTCGGTTTCAACGTAGACTGTCTCATAAATGAGGTCTTCTGGTTCAAAAATGGCCTGCGCTTTGCCATTAAAGAAGAGGGGCTTATCTTTTGGAAATCCCTTAAAGAATCCCTGGTTTGCTAAGTGATCAAGGTATGTTTGACCAGTCTTGTTATGAGTGGTTAGTAGAAGGTACCAAGCTTGAAGTAAGTCGTCTATGTCCCACTGATCAGGTTTATTGAAGTACTCCAAGTTAATTTTTTTCATTGCTTTCAGTGGTTCATCAACCTGAAAGTCGACGTCTGCTTGAAATTCAAGCAGTTGGAGGGCCACTAGATAGAAAACCCGTTGGTTGACTTCACCATTATTTTGCAAATAATCACCAAGTCGTTTATCTGGAGTCGCTAGTCGATTATTCAATTGCTCCATTTGACCACTTTTATTGTTTACGTTAATAAGCGTTTTACTAAGTAATTTCAAAAATGCTTCTGAAACGGTTTTAGAATTTTCGATTTCGGTTGGATTAAAGCCAACTTGGACTAACTCCCGTTTGGCGGTGTTAAGGTTAACTGGTATTTGTGCAAACTGATTATTTTTCATGTTATCCACCACTCCCTCTTTTCAGTAATTATGCCATAACCAAAGAACGGTGTTAACGAATTATGACTAAAAGTCCTTATGGATTGTGTATAATGGAGTTAATCTAAATGGGGAAGTGTTATTATGCTAATTTGGATTCATTTATTAACGTGGTTGGGTCTTTTTATTGTGGTTTGTATCGCTCTTTTTTCGAACTGGCATTTTAAAGTCATGACGATGATTGCCAGACTCTGTTATGTGATTTTAATTATTTCAGGAATTTTTCTGATCCCATTTGCATGGGGACGTGATCCAGTCTTGACGATTATCAAGGTTGTTTGCGCGTTACTATTGATTGGTCTGATTGAGATGGCGTTTGCTTTTAAATCACAACAGAAACTTTCAGGATGGTTTTTGTGGATGACCGTGATTGCAATTATAGTGGTGGCAATTCTTGGATTGCTTCTAGCAGGTGGTCGACCGTTTATTCATTTTATGTAAAAAAGAAGCACTACCAATTTAATTGGTAGTGCTTTAATTTTAGAATGATTCAACTTTTACTTTTTTCGTATCATCTGAAAAATCAGTATCGGGATACTTCCTTTCAAGGGCATTAAACATCATACGCTTAGCCAAGTTACCGTTTCGGGCTAAAATAGGGCCATGAAAGTAGGTACAGACGGTGTTTTTGTAAATGGCACCTTCTGTACCATCCTTGCCGTTGTTGCCATGTCCCTTAATGACTTTTCCCAGTGCTCGTTCACTTGGTCCTAAGTAGGTCACTCCAGCGTGGTTTTCAAAGCCATGGTATTTTTCCTTGGTTTGTTCGTTTTGAATTTCAATGTTTCCAATGAAACGATTGTCCTTCATTGCATCCGTGTAGTGATCAAGGGCACCAATGCCAGGAAGCTTTTCGCCATTAGCTGCAACGTAGTAGTTTCCAAGTAACTGGAAGCCACCACAAATTGCAATAACAGGCTTGCCTTGTTCAATGAAACGTTTAATTTCATCTTTCTTGGTTTGAATGTCTTTTGAAACAATGGTTTGTTCAAAGTCTTGTCCACCACCGAAAACCATGAAATCATAATCGTCAGCGTTGAACCCTTCTTCTAAACTAACAACGTTTGAGGTGACCTCAACGCCAATCTGTTTAGCGTAATATCGTAACGACAAAATGTTCCCAATATCACCGTAAGTATTCATTAAGTCACCATATAAGTGAGCCACTCGAATGGTTTTTGTCATTAGTCCATTCCTCCTTTAATGAATCCCTTTTGTGCTAGTAAGTGTCTGAATTGAAGCATAGCCGTGTAAGTGGCCAAAACGTAAACCTTTTTAGTGGGGAGCTGTTTAATTTGTTCTAAGACTTTTTCAATGTTTGGTTCAATGATGTGATTGTCGTCATGAACCCCAGCAACCTTTAGCCTGAAAGTAATGTCTTTGTATCGTTCACCACCTGAAATGAATTTTTTAATGTTCATCTTTGGTAGACGTTCAAAGTCGCCATCCCAGATCCAACTCGTGTCAATTCCGTCAGCATAGTTAGCATTTTCAAGAAAGACAAACGAAAATGGTTCTTTTTCATGAGAAATCATATCAATGACTTGGTTAAGTCCAACTGGATTTTTAACTAACACAATGGTTACTTCCTTGTCACCAACTTTGATTTCTTCTTGTCGGCCAAAGAGTCGTTTGTTGGTTTCAAAAGCGTGTTTAATTTGATCAGGACGAACTCCCATTTGTCGACCGGCCGCATAAGCAGCTAGGGCATTGTAAATATTGTACGTCCCACCGACGTCAATCGAATACTGATTTCCATCAATGTCGAAGGTCGAACTAGTAGGGGTTTCGTCCACCACTTTGGTGACTTTGTAATCTAGTTCTGGGCGATGGAAACCGCAGTTGGGGCAGAAATAGTCACCTAAATTTCCGTAAGTGATGTAATGGTAGTGCATAATGTGTGAACAAACGGGACAAAGGACCCCATCCGTGTTGGGAGCTGCCTTGATGTCTTTATCAGCTGGTTGATCTTGAAAGCCATAGAACACTTGTTGATTTGGCATTTTTTTAGAGTTAAAAATGGCGGAATCACCGTTTGCAACCACTAAGGCCTCTGGAGCTAGTAAGATCCCATTTAAGATTTTTTGGTAGGTAGTGTAAATCTCACCATAACGATCCAGTTGGTCACGGAAGATATTAGTCAAAACAAACATCTTTGGTTTGATGGCCTTAACAACCGGTTTTACGTTGGCCTCGTCAACTTCTAAGACTGCAATTGGATTTTCACCATATTTGGGATGCTTTGCTTGTAAAAAGGTTGAGACAATTCCCTGAGTCATGTTAGATCCAGTTGGATTAGTCAGAATTTGATCATATTCTTCCTTTAGGACTTGAACGATCAGTGCGGTAGTCAAAGTTTTACCGTTCGTTCCTGACACAATAATCACATCGTAATTTTTACCCAGCGTCTTTAAAATATTGGGATCAATTGCAGTGGTTATTTTTCCTGGTAATGAGCTACCACGGTGCAAAAAATTATGCAGGAACCAGTAAGATGACTTACCAGCCATGGTGGCAATTCTACTCTGAAATGACATAATGAGTTCTCCCTTAGAAATGATTAGTTTTGCACAATTAAAATAATTCTATCATAAAATTACGCTTATAAGTAAGAATAGTAACTAATTTAAGAAAAAGCAATTATTCAAATGGTAGAACAAATTTTGAATTTGGATGCGAAAAAGTGGTAAATTCGATATAATGAAAAAGTTAGTGAAAATAGAGAAAAGGTGATAGCTTGGCACAACTATTCTTTCGTTACGGAGCAATGAACAGTGGAAAATCAATCGAAATTATTAAAGTCGCTTATAACTATGAGGAACAGGGTAAATCAGTTATTTTGATGACAAGTGGTGTTGATACCAGGGAAAAGAAGGGGACCATTGCTTCTCGGATTGGGTTCACCCGTAAGGCCCTTTCAATTAATTCCGATTCAAACGTATTTAAAATGGTAAAAGATGAAATTGAAAAGCGCGATGAACCCATTAGTTGTGTGCTAGTTGATGAAGCCCAGTTTTTAAATAAGCATCACATCTTCGAATTAACCGAAGTGGTTGATCAATTACATATTCCGGTCATGGCATTTGGACTTAAAAACGATTTTCAAAATAAATTGTTTGAGGGATCGAAGTATTTACTATTGTATGCGGATAAGATTGAAGAAATGAAAACGATTTGTTGGTTTTGTGAAAAGAAAGCCATTATGAACCTAAGAGTCCATGATGGGAAGCCCGTTTACGAGGGCGAGCAGATCTTTATGGGTGGTAACGAGTCATATTATCCTGTTTGTCGTTATCATTATTTCAATCCTCCGATTGAAGCACAAAAGAATAAGGAGTAATAAGAATGGCTGAAGCCGATATGGATAAAATTTTTGATAAATTACAATCCGTTTCTGACAGATATGATGAATTAAACGAACTAATCAGTGATCCAGAAGTGATTGCTGACACCCAAAAATTCATGAAACTCTCAAAAGAAGAGGGCAGTCTCAGAGAAACGGTTGAAACTTACAATAAGTATAAAAAGATTAGTAAACAATTAGATGATGATGAGACTATGTTAAGAGAAAAACTTGATAGCGAAATGGAAGACATGGTCAAATCCGAGATTAGTGATTTAAAGGATCAGAAAACACAACTTGAAGATCAAATGAAGTTGTTGTTGATTCCAAAGGATCCTAATGACGAGAAAAATATTATCATGGAAATTCGTGGAGCAGCTGGTGGAGATGAGGCCAGTTTGTTTGCAGCGGACTTGTATAACATGTACACCAAGTATGCTGAACGTCAGGGATGGAAGATTGAAGTGATCGATGAAACTGATACTGAAGTTGGTGGTTTTAAAGAGATTGTTTTAATGATCACTGGTGATAAAGTCTATTCCAAGTTAAAGTACGAAAATGGTGCTCACCGAGTACAACGAATTCCTTCCACAGAATCGGCTGGACGAGTTCACACTTCCACAGCTACCGTTGGTGTAATGCCTGAGGAAGAAGATGTGGACATTGACATTGATCCAGGCGATATTCGAACGGATGTCTATCGCTCCTCTGGTGCTGGTGGTCAACATATTAACAAAACTTCATCAGCCGTCCGAATGACCCACCTCCCAACTGGGATTGTGGTTGCAATGCAAGATGAGCGTTCTCAACAACAAAACCGTGCTAAGGCAATGCGAGTTTTGAAAGCGCGTGTCTATGACTACTACAAACAAAAAGAACAGAATGAGTACGATGAGAAACGGAAAGATGCCATTGGAACGGGTGATCGTTCTGAACGAATCCGGACTTACAACTACCCCCAAAATCGAGTTACCGACCATCGCATTGGATTAACCTTGAACAAGTTAGACAAAATCATGGATGGTGATTTAGATGATATTATTGATGCATTAATTGTTTCTGATCAAGCTAAAAAGCTGGAGAAATTGAATGACTCAGAAGCTTAAAAATAACGCAACTGTTTTTGAAGCCCTTAAATGGGCTTCTTTGCGTCTGGAGCAAGAAAATTTGGATCCTGATCAAGGACGCCAGGTGATGAGGTCTTTGATGGGATGGAATTTGACGGATTTGCTGATGAATTATCGGTTTAATTTGTCTGATGATCAGGAAGCTAAATTTATTGAAATGATAGAACGGGTTCTAAATCATGAGCCACTGCAATATGTAATTGGAACTGCCAATTTTTATGGATACACTTTTCAAGTTAATCCCAGTGTTTTGATTCCAAGACCTGAAACGGAAGAATTAGTGGAGTGGATCTTAAATGATTACGATGATCATCCTATTAACGTATTGGATGTTGGAACTGGTAGTGGTGCCATTGCGGTTTCATTAAAAAAGCAACGCCCAAGTTGGAAAATAACTGGTTCTGATATTTCACTTAATGCATTAAAAATTGCTCAAAAAAATGCAACGTCAAATCACACCGAAATTAATTTTGTTCAGAGTGACCTATTTGGCGCTTTTAGTGAACAAAAATTTGACCTGATTGTCTCTAATCCACCATATGTGGGTCAAAATGAGATTAAGTATATGGATGAAAGTGTCTTAAAATATGAACCACGTCAGGCTTTATTTGCTGATAATGATGGGCTTTCAATCTATCAGAGAATTTCGCGTGATGTTGATGCTCATTTAGAGAGGGATGGCTCTCTTTATTTAGAAATTGGCTTTAGACAGGGAGATCCGGTTCAAAAGATTTTGATGAATGATAATAAAAGGCGGTCGGTTCGTCTCCGAAAGGACATGGCAATGCGTGATCGAATGATTAAAATGAAATAAAGGAGAATTTTTAAAATGGATACAAAGATATTTACGCCGGATCAGATTGATGCGGCCGCAGAAGAACTTAAGAAGGGGAACCTCGTTTCTTTTCCCACCGAAACAGTTTACGGACTAGGGGCCGATGCTACTAATGTCTCAGCGGTTAAAAAGGTTTATAAAGCTAAGGGACGTCCAAGTGATAACCCATTAATCGTTCACGTTGCTGATGTTGAGACGGTTGAGAAGTATGCTCAACCGTTAGACGAAGAAGTAAAAAGATTAATGAAAACGTTTTGGCCAGGTCCATTGACAATCATCTTAAAGTTAAAAAGGGGTGCACTTGCTAAAGAAGTTACTGGTGGACTTGATACCGCTGCTTTTCGAAATCCTGATAAACAGTCAACTCTAAATTTGATTAAGGCCGCTGGTGTTCCATTAGTAGGTCCATCAGCAAATACGTCTGGCAAACCCAGTCCGACCCTTGCAAAGCACGTTTATCATGATTTAAATGGTAAAATTGCGGGGATTTTAGACGACGGTGCTACTGACTTTGGGGTTGAATCGACAGTTATTGATATGTCAACGGGGAAGCCAGCAATCTTGCGTCCTGGTGCAGTTACCGTTGACCAGATTGAAAAAGTCGTAGGCCCAGTTGACGATGCCGTTCATCATGTTAGTGCGGATCAGGTTCCAAAGGCTCCTGGAATGAAGTACCGTCATTATGCCCCAGATGCTCAGGTTCAAATTGTTGACCATAAAGATGACTGGAAGCGAGCGGCTGATTGGATTAAAAAACAAGATGGGACTGTGGGAGTTATGGCAACTGACGATGTAATTGATGCAGTTGACTGGCCAAACAATGCAGAAATTTACAGTCTTGGAAGTGATATTAATACGGCCAGTCATTTACTATTTGCCGGACTTCGTCAATTTGATTTAGAAGATGGCGTTGACAATATTTTGACACAGGGATTTACCCCAATTGAATTAGGGGAGGCTTACATGAACCGCTTAAACAAATCCGCAGGACAAAAGCACTTTGAATAGTATACTTAATTCAAATAGTGAAATGAGGTAGATAT
Organism: Fructilactobacillus sp. X1R3C1; assembly: GCF_059901545.1. NCBI lineage: Bacteria > Bacillati > Bacillota > Bacilli > Lactobacillales > Lactobacillaceae > Fructilactobacillus > Fructilactobacillus sp. X1R3C1. The sequence goes on along the minus strand of NZ_JBWXUT010000005.1, from coordinate 76,315 downwards.
CATGTCAGACAAAGAGTATGAAAAGATGGATCCTGAACTTTGGGATGCCATTCACGGTGAAAAAAAGCGTCAAGAGGACACAATTGAGTTGATTGCATCCGAGAACATTGCTTCAAAGGGTGTTAGAGCCGCCCAGGGCTCCGTTTTAACCAATAAATATGCGGAAGGCTATCCTGGTCATCGTTATTACGGTGGCTGTGAGTATGTTGATAAAGTGGAGACGCTGGCCATTGAACGAGCAAAAAAGTTATTTGGTGCTGAGTATGTAAACGTGCAACCTCATTCCGGCTCTCAAGCTAATCAGGCTTCATATGCCGCTTTCTTAAAGCCGGGAGATAAGATCCTTGGAATGGACCTAAATGCCGGTGGACACTTGTCACATGGTGCTAAGGTCAACTTTTCTGGTAAGATTTATCAGTCGTTCACTTATGGCGTTAATCCAGAGACTGAGCAACTTGATTACGATCATATTCAAACAATTGCAGAGGAAGTAAAACCGCAAATTATCGTAGCTGGTGCATCTGCCTATAGTCGAATCATTGATTGGCAGAAATTTAGAGAGATTGCTGATAGTGTGGGAGCCTACTTAATGGTAGATATGGCTCACATTGCTGGTCTGGTTGCAACCGGATTACATCCTAGTCCAGTAGGAATTGCCGATGTAGTGACAACTACGACTCATAAAACCTTGCGTGGTCCTCGTGGTGGAATGATTTTAAGCCAAAATAAGTACGCCAAAAAGATTAAATCAGCCGTTTTTCCTGGTACCCAAGGTGGTCCTTTAGAACAAGTAATTGCTGCTAAGGCAGTTGCCTTTCATGAAGATTTACAACCCGATTTTGTTACTTATTCCAAGCAAATTCTTAAAAATGCGAATGCCATGGCTGACGAGTTCAATAATTCCGAACATTTACGAGTAGTTTCTGGTGGAACTGATAATCATTTAATGACCGTTGATCTGACCGATACCGGTTTAAATGGTAAACAAGCTCAAGACATGTTGGATTCATTAATGATTACCACTAACAAGGAAGCAATTCCAAATGAAAAGTTGAAACCAACTTTAACTAGTGGACTACGAATTGGGACTCCCGCGATCACTTCAAGAGGGTTTGATGAGAATGATTCAAAGAAAGTTGCTGATTTAATTATTAAAGCCATTGACAATTACGATCAACCCGATGTTTTGGCTCAAATCAAGAGTGACGTATCCAAATTGTGTAAAGAAAACCCAATTACACGATAAGGAGCTAGAAATTTTTTGGTATTCCTTGTGTTATAATAGGTATAAATATAATACGAAGAGGAGAGTGCGTTATGGGCGAGTTTCACGTAATGGATCATCCGTTGATCCAACATAAATTAAGCATTATTAGAGATAAGAATTGTGGGACACGTGAGTTTAGAGAAGTCGTTAATGAAATTGCTAGTTTGATGGTTTTTGAAGTTGCTCGTGATATGCCACTTAAAGACGTTGAAGTTGAGACACCTGAAGGAACTGCGCACGCTAAGAAATTAGCTGGTAAAAAAGTTGCTGTTGTTCCGATTCTGAGGGCTGGAATTGGAATGGTTGATGGAGTACTTGATCTAATTCCTACAGCCAAAGTTGGTCATATCGGGATGTATCGTGATGAAAAAACCTTTCAGCCTCACGAGTACTTTTTAAAGTTGCCGAGTGATATTGGTGAGAGACAAATCTTTGTGGTTGATCCAATGCTTGCTACGGGTGGATCGGCAATTATGGCGCTTGATGCATTAAAAAAACACGGCGCTAATCCCAAGAACATTAAGTTTGTTTGTTTAGTTGCCGCTCCTGAAGGAGTTAAAGCGGTGCAAAAGGCTGAACCTGAAGTTGACATTTATGCCGCTGCACTTGACGATCATCTTGATCATGGATACATCGTTCCTGGTTTGGGTGATGCTGGTGACCGTTTGTTTGGAACAAAATAAAAATAATAATTTTAAGTGAGAGTTAGTGAACTCCCACTTTTTTGTTAGATTGCTTTACGTAAAGGCCGGGTTTAAGTTTTACCAATTTCAATTGTGAAGTAATTGTTATAAAGACTATAAAATTAGAATTTTTGGTGCTTTATAGCTTTGAAATTTGCCTGAAATGGTGGTATTATTTCATCAGATTTGAATAAGTGAGCTTTTGACTTGTTTGAATATAGAATCGCAATTATTCAACTACTTTTTATGGCACGTTTTTTATTGCGAGTGATAATAGTTGCGAAAAGAGGTGATATCTGTGGAGCCAACTCGTACTTTTCAATTTTTAGGTCTTACTTTCAACGTCAGCAATATGATTTCTGGTGTGATTGTGGCTGTTGTTTTGTTCGCTTTTATATTCGTCTGCTCGAGAAACCTGCAGTTGAAACCAAAGGGGAAACAGAATTTATTGGAGTACATGATTGATTTTACAAATGGAATTATAAAGTCAACGATTGGTAATGATGCGCCTAAGAATTATGGACTATGGGCATTTACGCTATTCTATTTCATCTTAATAGCTAACTTACTTGGTTTGTTCTTGCATATTCAGGTAGGTAATATTGTCTATGTCAAGAGTCCTACGGCCGATCCAATCGTCGCTTTGACGTTCTCATTAATGTCTCTGACATTTGCTATGTATTGTGGTGTTGAGAAACTAGGTTATAAGGGACACTTTAAGGGATTCTTACAACCTGTCTTCTTGTTCCTACCGATCAACCTGCTTGAGGAGCTTACGAACTTCTTAACACTTGGAATTCGTGTTTATGGGAATATCTTTGCTGGTGAATTGTTGGCCGGGATAATTGCTAATTTAGCATTTTCAAATGGATTGTGGCTGATTCCAGTCGCTGCCCCACTTGAGTTAGCATGGCAAGGATTCTCAGTGTTTATTGGCTGTATTCAAGCCTATGTATTTGTAACATTATCATCTGTATATGTTTCTCAAAAATTATCAATTGAGGAATAAGAAAATAGGAGGATTATATTATGGGAGCTATTGCTGCTGGAATCGCAATGTGTGGTGCCGCTATTGGTGCCGGAATTGGTGACGGTTTAATTATTTCCAAGATGCTTGAAGGTATGGCACGCCAACCAGAATTATCAGGAACACTTAGAACTAATATGTTCATTGGTGTTGCCTTAGTTGAAGTTATGCCCATCTTGGCCTTTGTTGTTGCCTTCTTGGTTATGAACAAATAGAGAAAACATTTTCTTAGTTTAGAAAAAGGAGGTGTCAATAGATGTATACACATTTAGTTATTGCGGCTGGATTCAATGTTGGTGATATGCTGTTTTATGCCATCTTGTTCTTACTCTTGATGTGGATTGTTAAGATTTTCGCATGGAAACCCGTCACAAAGATGATGCAAGATCGTGCAACTAAAATTGCCAACGATATTGATTCTGCTGAACAATCACGTAACGATGCTGCTAAGTTAGCCAAAGAACGTGCCGATGCATTACAAAACTCGCATGACGAAGCAACTAAAATCGTTAGTGATGCTGAACAAGCTGGTCAAAAACGTCGCGACACAATTATTTCCGATGCTCAAGATGATGCTAAAACCTTAAAGGATAAAGCTCATAAAGATATCGAACAAGAACGTGAAGACGCTTTAGCAAGTACTAAAGATGATGTGGCAGATTTATCTATTGAGATTGCTTCCAAAATCATTAAAAAGAACTTAAATGCTGATGATCAAAAAGCATTAATCGATTCTTATATTGAAGGGCTAGGTAATCCAAATGAGTCTAGATAAGGTTACGCTTGCCAAAAGATATTCTAATGCGCTCTTTCAAGTACTAGAAGAACATGATGAGTTAGAAACTGGGAACGCTGATTTAATGGCGATTAAAGACATTTTTCAAAGTGACCCTGGTTTATCTATCGCATTAGCAGGGCCAGTACTTGATCTTAAGCAAAAAGATTCGATCATTAATTCTTTGATTGATGGTGCAACTTCTCAGTACGTCAAGAATTTTGTAAAGATGGTCTATGACTATGGGCGTATTAATGATATGGTCGCGATTATTGATGAATTTGGCAAATTATATGATAAGAAGCAAGGAATCGTGCGTGCTAGCGTAGTTACAGCAGTTCCAATGAATGACGAAGAGAAAGACAAGTTAACCAAGACATTTGCCAAAAGGGTTGGTGCTAAAACAGTTGACTTATCTGCGAAAGTAGACAGTAGTATTATTGGCGGTGCGATTTTGTCGTCAGATAACGTTGTTTACGACGGAAGTGTTCGTACTAAAATTAAAGAAGTACGGAATTTGCTCTCTTAGTCGATAAGATATCTATATTGAAGAGGTGAAACTTTTATGAGCATTAAGGCTGAAGAAATTAGTGCCCTAATTAAAAAACAATTAGATGGCTACAAAGACGAACTTAACGTCGACGAGACTGGTGTCGTTACCTATGTTGGTGACGGTGTTGCTCGTGCATATGGTCTAGATAATGCTTTATCCGGTGAATTACTGGAGTTCCAAAATGGTGTTTATGGAATGGTGCAAAACCTCGAAAGCAACGAAGTTGGTATCGTTGTTTTAGGTGACTTTACAGGTATTCGTGAAGGTGACAGTGTTAAAAGAACCGGAAGAATCATGGAAGTTCCTGTTGGAGACAATATGGTTGGACGAGTTGTGAACTCATTAGGCCAACCAATTGATGGTAAAGGTGAGATCAAGACCGATCAAACTGCTCCAATTGAGAAAAAAGCACCTGGAATCATGCAACGTCAAAGTGTTAAACAACCACTACAAACTGGGATCAAGTCAATTGATGCCTTGGTTCCAATTGGTAGAGGCCAACGTGAGTTGATCATTGGTGATCGAAAGACTGGTAAGACTTCAATTGCGATTGATACAATCTTGAACCAAAAAGATCAAGATATGATTTGTATCTACGTTTCAATTGGACAAAAAGATTCAACTGTTAGACAACAAGTAAACACCCTCCAAAAGTACGGTGCGATGGATTACACAATCGTCATGTCAGCTGGTCCATCTGAACCTGCTCCCTTGCTTTACATTGCACCATATGCTGGTGCAACCATGGGTGAGTATTTCATGGACAAGGGTAAAGATGTTTTGATTGTTTTCGATGACTTAACGAAACAAGCTAATGCTTATCGTGAACTTTCCTTAATTTTGAGACGTCCACCTGGCCGTGAAGCTTATCCTGGTGATATTTTCTACACCCACTCACGTTTACTTGAACGTGCTGCTAAGTTGAGTGACAAGATGGGTGGCGGTTCGATGACCGCTCTTCCAATTGTTGAGACGCAAGCAGGGGATGTTTCCGCTTATATTCCAACCAACGTAATTTCAATTACTGATGGTCAGATCTTTTTAAACTCTGACATGTTCTATTCTGGAGACCGTCCAGCCGTTGATGCTGGTACTTCAGTTTCTCGTGTTGGTGGAGATGCCCAAATTAAGGCAATGAAAAAGGTTGCTGGTACATTACGTTTGGATCTTGCTTCATATCATGAACTTGAATCGTTTGCTCAATTCGGTTCTGATCTTGATGAAGCTACTAAAGCTAAGCTGGATCGTGGATCTAGAACGGTGGAAGTCTTAAAGCAACCACTTCATTCGCCACTACCAGTTGAAAAACAAGTTTTGATCTTGTATTGCTTAACTCATGGCTACCTAGATAAAATTGCCGTTGATGATGTTTTAAGATTTCAGGATGAGATCTTCAAATTCTTTGATACAAATTATCCTGACCTACTTGAAAGCATTAAGAAAACTGGTGATCTTCCAGATGAAAAGAAGCTAAACAGTGCAATCCAAGAATTTGCAAGCACCTTTAAGCCTTCAGCTAAAGGTGACAGTATAGTTAATAGTAATTAACTTGAAGGGAGGATAACAACTAATGGCTGAATCGATGAATGATGTAAAGCACAGAATCGCATCGACCAAGAGTACACGTCAGATTACCGAGGCGATGCAGATGGTTTCAACGGTTAAGTTGAACAGAATTCAGGCACATACAGAGAACTATAATCAGTATGTATCTAAGGTTAAGTCTGTAATCGCTCATCTGGCTCAGTCCGATTTGTTAGAGGATAATAAACCTTCAAGTCAAGATTCAAAAAATGCTAAGAAAAAGACCGCCTATATTGTAATTTCATCTGATCGTGGAATGGTTGGAAGCTACAATAGTAATGTAATCAGAGGTGCCAATGAGTTTATTGAAAAGCACACTCCAAATACTGATGATTATATGATTTTAGCAATTGGTGGTAATGGTGCAGACTTCTATAAGAAGCGTGGAGCAAACGTTGCATACGAAAATCGCACCGTTTCAGATGTTCCTACTTATACCGAAGTTCAAGGGATCGTTAAGACCATTACCTCCATGTATAATGATGGAATTTATACTGATTTGTACATTTGTTATAATCACTTCGTTAACCGAATTTCCTCTGATTTTAGGGCTGAAAAGCTTCTTCCCATGGATAAAGAGTCAATTCAATCATCTATGGATGATAAGAATAGTGGTCAAGCTGGATCTGATGTCAAAGTTAAAAACTTGATTGAAGATTATGATATTGAGCCATCCGCTAAGGCTGTGCTTGGTGTTGTAATTCCTCAATATGCTGAAAGTTTAATGTATGGAGCAATCTTGGATGCCAAGACAGCTGAACATGCTTCCAGTTCAACCGCAATGAAATCAGCCACTGATAATGCCGATGATTTGATTTCATCACTTGAACTCAAGTATAACCGGGCACGACAGGCAGCTATCACTACTGAAATTACAGAAATTACTGGTGGTCAAGAAGCATTGAACCATTAATAGATGGGAGGAATTAAAGCATAATGAATACTACTGGTAAAGTACAACAAGTTATCGGGCCAGTTGTTGATGTTAAATTTCCCCTAGACGGTGATTTACCAGAAATTAATACTGCTTTGAACGTTAAAAAGGGTGACAACAAGCAATTAGTTGTTGAAGTTGCTCTTGAGTTAGGTGACGGAGTGGTACGTACCATCGCTATGGACGGAACCGATGGTTTACGTCGTGGGATGGATGTTGAAAATACTGGTGCTCCAATTGAAGTACCAGTAGGTAATGATACTCTAGGTCGAGTATTTAATGTTTTAGGTCAGCCAATTGATGGTGGACCAGAATTTGGTCCTGATCAAACGAGATGGGCCATTCACAGACAACCACCTAAGTACGATGAGTTAAACCCATCGACTGAAGTTCTTGAAACTGGAATTAAAGTTATTGATTTATTAGCTCCATATATTCGTGGAGGTAAAGTTGGATTATTCGGTGGTGCCGGTGTTGGTAAGACCGTTTTGATTCAAGAATTAATTCATAACATTGCTCAGGGTCATAACGGTATTTCCGTTTTCACTGGTGTTGGTGAAAGAACCCGTGAAGGTAATGATATGTACTTTGAAATGAAAGGATCGGGTGTGTTAAAGCATACTGCCATGGTGTATGGTCAGATGAATGAGCCACCTGGTGCTCGTATGCGTGTGGCATTGACGGGTCTTACACTTGCTGAGTACTTTAGAGATGCTGAAGGTGATGATGTTCTTTTATTCATTGATAACATCTTTAGATTTACCCAAGCTGGTACGGAAGTTTCAGCTCTGTTAGGACGTATTCCATCAGCCGTAGGTTATCAGCCTACTCTAGCTACTGAAATGGGACAACTTCAAGAACGAATCACATCAACTAAAAAGGGTGCGATCACTTCAATTCAAGCTGTTTACGTTCCAGCCGATGATTATACCGATCCTGCTCCTGCAACAACGTTTGCCCATTTGGATGCTACCACTAACCTTGAGCGTTCATTAACGCAACAAGGTATTTATCCTGCCGTTGATCCATTGGCATCAACATCATCTGCCCTTTCTCCAGAAATCGTTGGACAAGAACACTTTGACGTTGCAAGTCAAGTTCAACACGTTCTTCAGCGATATCGTGAATTACAAGATATCATTTCAATTCTAGGAATGGATGAATTATCCGACGAAGAAAAGACGATTGTTGGTCGTGCTCGTCGTATTCAATTCTTCTTATCACAAAGTTTCACCGTTGCCGAACAGTTTACGGGTCTTCCAGGTAAGTATGTATCCGTTAAGGATACTATCGCCGGCTTCAAGGGAATTCTTGAAGGTAAGTACGATGATATTCCTGAAGACTGTTTCAGAAACTGTGGTGGAATTGATGATGTCGTTGCAAACTACAACAAACTGAAAGAACAAAAAGCAAGTCAAAGCAAATAGGAGGCTGATCTAATTGGCTGATAATAAATCGTCAGTATTAACCGTTAGTATCGTTACTCCTGATGGCGAGGTTTATTCCAATGATCAAGTCACCATGGCTATCATTGAAACAATGATGGGTGACCTTGGAATTTTAGCTAACCATGTTCCAGTGATTGCTTCTTTAAAAATTGGTGAAACGAGGTTTAAGTTTAACGGAAATGACATGGATACCGTTGCGGTCAATGGTGGATTTGCCGAATTTTCCAATAATACTTTAACCATCGTTGCTGATAGTGCTGAACGTAAAGGTGACATTGATGTATCGAGAGCTACTCATGCCCGAGAGCGTGCAGAACAGAAGATTAAAGATGCTCAATCTAAGAACGATACGGATGCATTGAAACGTGCACAAGTTGCTTTACAAAGAGCTGTTAATAGAATTAATGTTGCACAACATTAATTAAAAAAGAGGAATTTTTTAGTTCCTCTTTTTTGTTACAATTTTTTACATGGACCTCCGATTTACGACAATTGAATGATTTTATGATAGTATATAGTAAGAATGAATATTAGGAGTATCGCGTAATGAATCCATTTGGAGTTGAATCTTTAATAACAATAATTAGTCAGCTATTCTTTATTGCATTAGCTTTTTGGTCTATACAAGGAATTCACTTTGAACGGTTTTTACCAATTCAAGAACGACAGGGGAAGGTCTTGATTGTCCTCCTTTCGATCGTAATTGGTTTTATATGCAGTTCGTTCTTTATGTCATTCATTGATAACTTAAAAAATTTAACAGTACTATTTAAATAATACGTAATAGGAGAGAGTACCATGGAAAAAATTGTTGTGCATGGCGGAAACAAACTTAATGGTCGAGTTCACATTGAGGGTGCAAAAAATGCCGTTTTACCGATTCTAGCTGCTACTATTCTTGCAAGTGATGGCGAGACTGTTTTAACCAACTGTCCCATGTTGTCCGATGTGTTTACTATGAATGAAGTTTTAAAACATTTGGGTATTCAAGTTGATTTTGATAAAAGTAAGAATAAAATTACAGTGGATGCTTCTGGAAAAATTTCACCAGAAGCTCCGTACGAATATGTTTCAAAAATGAGAGCCTCAATTGTTGTGATGGGTCCACTTTTAGCTCGTTTAGGTCAAGCAAAAGTTGCTTTACCAGGAGGATGTGCAATTGGAAGTCGTCCCATTGACTTACATTTGCGTGGCTTTGAAGCCTTAGGTGCTCACATTGAACAACATGATGGTTACGTAGAAGCATCTGCTCCTAACGGACTTACTGGAACCGATATTTATTTCGATTTTCCAAGTGTTGGTGCTACTCAAAATGTAATGATGGCCGCTACCCTTGCAAAGGGAACTACCAAGATTCAAAACGTTGCCCGTGAACCTGAGATTGTTGACTTACAAAAAGTATTGAACAAAATGGGAGCAAAAGTTTCTGGAGCAGGCACTGATACGATTACAATTACCGGAGTACCAAGTGTTCATGGTGCTAGTCATGAAGTGGTTCAAGATCGAATTGAAGCTGGGACTTTTATGGTTGCCGCAGCGCTTACTGAAGGAAATCTTTTAATTGAAAACGGGATTACCGAACATAACTTACCATTAATTTCCAAAATGAAACAGATGGGGGTTAAAGTTGAACAAGAACGCGATGGTGTTCGTGTCATTGGACCCGCAAAATTAAAACCAGTTAACGTTAAGACTGCCCCATATCCAGGCTTTCCTACTGACATGCAGCCTCAAATGACAGTATTGCAGTTAAGGGCCGATGGTGTCAGCAAGCTAACGGAAACTGTTTTTGAAAATCGGTTTATGCACATGGAAGAATTACGCAGAATGGGTGCTAAGTTCGACATTAATGGCGAAACAGTCACCATGTATGGACCAACCCATTTTGAGGGTGCTAAAGTTGCTGCGACTGATCTTAGAGCCGCAGCTGCCTTGATTTTAGCTGGTCTAGTTGCTGATGGTTATACGGAAGTTACTAATCTGAAGTATCTTGATCGTGGCTACTACGAATTTCACAAGAAACTGCAAAAACTTGGCGCAGAAGTTGAGCGAATCCCAATTAAAGAAAGCGACGCAATTGCTAATGACTAACTTGATCGTTAGAAAAATTTAGATAATTTCGTATGTGATAATTCTCTTTTGCTATTCTGGATATGCTATAATTTAGTTAAACGATGTTACGGAAGGAAGTATTTTTATGGCACAAGATATTGGGATTGACTTAGGAACTGCTAACGTTCTTATATACGTTACGGGGAAGGGTATTGTTCTTAATGAACCATCTGTAGTTGCCGTTGATACTAAAACAAATAAGGTATTGGCGGTCGGTTCTGAAGCTTACCAAATGGTAGGTAGAACTCCTGGAAACATTAAAGCCATTAGACCTTTAAAAGACGGAGTTATTTCTGATTTTGATATTACTCAAGAAATGCTTTCGTATTTTATCAGTAAATTAAGCGTTAAGGGCGTTGTTTCTAAACCACAGACGATGATCTGTGCTCCTACAAACATCACTAACATTGAACGAAAAGCAATTATCCAAGCAGCGGAACGCGCAGCTGGTGGCGAAGTTTTCATTGAAGAAGAGCCTAAAGTAGCTGCCGTAGGTGCTGGTATGGATATCTACCAGCCTCATGGTAGCATGGTAATCGATATGGGTGGTGGAACCTCAGACATTGCGGTTCTTTCACTCGGTGATATCGTAGCCAGTAAATCACTTAAAATTGCTGGAGATGTGATGAACGTTGATATCGTTAACTTCTTGAAACAAGAACATAACCTTATTATCGGTGAACACACCGCTGAACGAATTAAAATGCAGATTGGAACGGCAGACGTTTCCACCCAAGATGTTAAAGAGATGGAGGTTAGAGGTCGTGACTCAGTTAGTGGGATGCCTAAATCGGTAACCATTACTAGTCAGGAAGTTGCGAGAGCTATTAGTGGTTCAATTAACTCCATTGTGTCAGGTGCAAAGGCAGTCTTAGAGACAATTCCACCAGAAATTTCAGCTGATATTATTGATCGAGGAGTAATGTTAACCGGTGGTGGTGCACTTCTTAAAGACATTGATACTGTAATTTCAAATGCGTTAACGGTTCCGGTTTATATTTCTGAAGATCCTTTAGATAACGTTGCAAAAGGTGCTGGTGAAATGCTTGAGCATATGAGTAGCAATAAAAAGAGTCGTGGATTTTTCAGTAGAAAATAATTGAGAGAAAAAATTGAAACGAATATTTATATCTTTAATTAAGTTTTACCAGCGTTTTATTTCACCATTGTTTCCGCCTAGTTGTCGGTACTCACCAACCTGTTCGCATTATACGCTCGAAGCGATCAATCGCTTTGGAGCATTGAAAGGGACACTGATGGGGTTTACACGAATTTTGAGGTGTAATCCACTGGTTAAGGGTGGATACGATCCAGTTCCCAAGAAGTTTTCATTGGGAAGAAATAAAAAAGCTGAGGAAGATTATCGTCGCTCAATGAAGCTAAAATAGTTGATTTTATCAACTATTTTTTATTCTAGGAGGTTTTTAAGCGTGGCTCGAAAAGAAAAACGAATCGGTGTTAATATTATTGATGATCCAGAAGAAAACGCGTTGAAATTGGTGCAAATTGGCGGTCATACCGTGGGCACCATTGAAGAAAAGAACGGGAAGTCAATTTGTGTGGTTGGTGACAAAACTTTCCATGAAAACAGCGAAGAAGATGCTGTTGCTGAGGTAATAAGAGAGTATAATTTGCACCAAAGATAAGTATGATTTATGAAAAAAAGGAGTTCTAATCGTGTTTAATAGGTCGGAAAGTACAGACGAGAATCGAATCGATTGGGGAATCATTTTTTGTGTACTGATGCTTGCTTTGGTGGGCATAGGGTCGATCTTTGTAGCTGCCAGTCATGATACAAGTCAAACAAGTGTCGTAAGGGCGGTTGTTTCGCAATTAGTGTGGTACGCAATTGGTGCAATTGCCATCGTTGTGATTATGCAATTTGATTCCGAACAGTTATGGAAATTAGCACCTTATGCGTATTGGTTTGGGATCTTTCTTTTAGTTGCTGTTTTGTTCTTGTATAGTCGTTCCTATGCGGCACAAACTGGTGCTAAAAGTTGGTTTCAGTTAGGGCCACTGACATTTCAACCATCTGAAATCATGAAACCTGCATATATTTTGATGTTGGCTAAAGTCATTGCTTCTCACAATAATGAACATCCAATTCATGAAACTCGAAGTGATTGGGCGTTACTTGGTAAAATGATTCTATGGACGATTCCAATTGTGATTTTACTAAAGTTGCAAAATGACTTTGGAACTACCATTGTGTTCATTGCCATCCTGGCGGGGATGATGATTGTATCCGGTGTTACGTGGAAAATACTGGCGCCAATCTTTGGTGTTACAGGTGGTCTTGGTGCCATTGCACTGACACTTGCCATTACTAAAGAGGGCCGAATGTTACTTGGTCATTTTGGCTTTAAGTCTTATCAATTCGCTCGAATTGATACTTGGTTGCATCCTGAGTCAGATACGAGTAACCAAGGATTTCAACTATGGCAAAGTATGAAAGCAGTTGGATCAGGAGGTCTTACTGGAACGGGATTCAATGTTTCAAAAGTTTACGTTCCTGTTCGTGAGTCTGATATGATCTTTTCCGTGATGGGAGAGAACTTTGGATTCATTGGTGGGGTATTATTGATTCTTCTTTATTTCTTATTGATTTATGAAATGATCAAGGTTACTTTTGAGACTAAAAATGTTTTCTATGCCTATATTTCTAGTGGAGTTATTATGATGATTTTATTCCATGTTTTTGAAAACATTGGAATGAGCATTGGGTTGCTGCCAATGACTGGAATTCCGCTCCCATTTGTGAGCCAGGGAGGTTCTGCCTTAATTGGTAACATGATAGGAATTGGGTTGATAATGTCAATGCAATACCATAACAAGAGTTCAATGTTTAGTACAGATAAGAATTTCTCATAAAGCATGAAAGCATGTTCATTCATGCTTTTTTATTTGGGATTATTTACCGGTTAATTTTTGTGTTATAATTAAGGTTCTATTATAAACGACAGAGGTGCGAATATGACTAAAAATAAGAAGCACGTCGCGTTATTATTTGGTGGTAATTCATCAGAACACGACGTCTCAAAAAGATCCGCGCATAATATTTATGATGCGATGGACAAGGATAAGTATGAAGTCAGCTTATTCCTAATTACTAAGGATGGAATCGTCTTGAGCGATGATGCTTCACATCGTGTATTTGATGGTGAAGATGAAACGGATGTGGAAAAAGATGAGATTTTAAATCTCGACATGAATAATCCGCTAGCTCCCATTATTAATTTCGATAGCGCTAAAGATATTGACGTTTTCTTTCCCATTATTCACGGAAACTTAGGGGAAGATGGAACCATTCAAGGGCTATTACGTCTAATGAATAAGCCCTACGTTGGAAGTGGAATCTTAGCTTCTGCAATGTCTTATGATAAGGATATTACTAAGAAAATCCTAGATGAAGCAGGCATTAACAATACCAAATACGTCTTATTGACTCCAGATAATCGTAAAGATTGGAATTATGCTAAATTATCTAAAAAGCTCGGTTCATTAATGTTTATCAAACCAGCCAATCAAGGTTCTTCCATCGGTATTCATCAGGTGCATAATCAAGAGGAATTGGATAGCGGACTAGAAGATGCTTTTCGTTATGACAACAAAATTTTGATTGAGGAAGCAATTGAGGGACCAGAAGAAGTCGAAATTTCTATTTTAGGAAATGAAAATCCCATGGCATCAAAACTAGGGGCAATTAAAGTTCCAGCAGATGACAAATTCTATACCTATGACAACAAGTTCGTGGATGCCAGTCAGGTCCAATTTACCATTCCAGTTGAATTGCCAGATGGTGTCGATGATCAAATCACGAACATGGCATTAGACGCTTATAAGGCCCTTGGATTAAAGGGAATGGCACGAATTGATTTTCTTGTTTCAAAGGATTTTAAGCCGTATTTGAGTGAAGTTAACACATTACCGGGCTTTACCAATATTTCTTTGTATCCGCAACTTTGGGAAGCTTCTGGAATTAGTTATACCGAATTAATCGATAAATTGATTGAACTAGCTTATGCTGAATTTGACCGTCAATCTAAAATTTTGCATGACTTTAAGCCGCTTCAAAAGGGCGATCAGAAAAAAGTATATAAGGATAAATAATAAAAAAAGATTATGACATAGTCATAATCTTTTTTTATTTGAAGATTGTTCTTCGTATATACTTATAAGAGGTGATAATAATGGAAAGATGTAACTGGGCAACTAAGAGTCCACGATTAATGAATTACCATGATACGGTGTGGGGTGTTCCAGATTATGACGAAAAAGCATTATTTAGAGAACTGTCACTAGAAATAATGCAAGCAGGACTTCAGTGGAATTTAATTTTGAAGAAGTTAGATGGACTGGATAGCATTTATCATAATTTTGATTTTAACTATTTGTCTACTCACGCAGAAACCATCAAAGACACTGCAATGAGTGACAAACGTGGAATTAGAAATCGATCGAAACTTGATGCCATTTTAACCAATGCCAAGATTGTTTTTGAGTTAGAGGGAAAGGGGATTCATTTTTTTGACCAATTATGGCAGCAGGTGAATTATACCCCCGTTGATCATTTAATTATTGATGATCAAATCGATATTTCGGAAATGAAACCAATGATTAAAAAATTTAATCAGGTTTTTCAAATGTATCATTTTAAAAGAGTTGGACCCACAACACTCTATTCGTTTTTACAAGCTTCGGGGATCATTAATGATCATAACGTTAATTGTTTTAGACACGATGAAATTTTGAATCGTCAAGGGAGATGACGTGCAATTGGAAGTCATAATGCCCTCAAAAGCGCTATTGAAAAAGATTGGAGCGAGAATTAAAAAACGCCGAATTGATATTCATATGACGCAGTCGGAGCTTGCCAAAGGACTATGTACTCAGTCAACCATCAGTGCGCTTGAAAATGATGGGTGTTTTAATCAATGGGTGATTATTCCAGAAATTGTGTCCCGATTGGGATTGAACTTAGACGAAGTTTGTTCTGATGAAAAGTATTGCTATGCTAAAAAAATACTGAAGAAAGTTGAATGCATTCTACTTCACTATCATTTCAAGAAAGCTAATACGATTATTGAAACAATTAAAGTTGAGAATATTGATTCAAGAGAAATCAAAGGAAGATATTATTGTGAACGTGGTTTTGCGGAACTATTTTGTGGTTTTTCTTTAGATGAAGTAATCCTATGCTTTCATACTATGATTGACTCGTGTTCCGTCAAAACAAATTTTATTTGTACTGCATGGAGTTATTTGGGCATTGCAATCTCATATCGGAGATTGGGATGTCAAAAATTGGCTCGTAAGTATTTGGATGATGCTTTGGTGAGGATGGGGCAATTGCTACATCGAAGAGAAATGAATACAATTGATCGATATGTTGTCATTAAGTTAGGACTTGCCATTGTCACTTTCGCATTTGTAGCTAACGATAATCAACTAGTGATTTCTGAATCCAATGTTATGATATCTTACCTAAAACGCAAGTATTCCTTCTATTGTTTGAAATCATTTTATAATTTGAAATATTTGAGTTATAAACGAGAAAAACTGTTTGAAAAGGCAGAAAGCACCCAAATTAAAATCAATCTTTTGAAAGGAGTAAGAGATAGCGGGCGGATTGATAAATTATTAAAAATTGCCAAAACAAAAAATCATTCGAAATAATCATCGAATGATTTTTTGTTTTACTTAGAAACTTTTTGTTTTCCTTTTTTAGGATCAACTTTTTGATTATTTAGATTTGTTCTTACAACTAATACATCACAGACCGCCATCCTAGTGACATATTCAGTTACTGAACCAATTAGTAACCGTTCAACACCATTTAACCCGGTTGCACCGATCATGATTAAATCAATATCGAGTTTGTCGGGAATTTCCTTTGAGATGATTGTTTTCGGTGCGCCATATTCGATTGAATAATCGACTTTGTTAACGCCATCATCCTTAGCATCTCTGGCGTACTGTTCGAGTGTTTTTTTAGCGTTTTGAGTTACTTCTTCAACTACTGATGTATCAAAACTAGAGATATTTTGAAATGCTCGTGTGTCTACAACGTGGACAATGTGTAAATGAGCATCATTACGTTTGGCAACGGCAACGGCCTTTTTAAAAGCCAACTCGGATTCGTATGAACCATCAACGGGAACTAAAATATTATTGTATTCTTGTAGCATAAAAACCACCTCGATGTTTTATTTAACTTAATTCTAGTATTTTTTAATTGAAAAGTCAGATATAAAGGCTATTTATCCATGTATTGAATGATGAATAGTTCTGGAATCACAGCACACAAACACCCCGCACATAAGACTAGCAGAGTAAAAACAGTGTTATTGAAGAATATTGAAATAATTCCTAAAATTGCTACCACAATTAGAATGACACCACTAATGAGTAAGATGATGCTTAATGATGTAAACTTTTCGGGATGAAACAGTAGGAAACTTTTATGAGCATGGGTTAAAAAATAAATTCCGTTAATAATTAAAATTACGGAGAAAAATAACATTAAAACTTTGATGAGCATCGACAATTATTCCTTTCCGACATGCTTTTCAGCCTCGTTGATTTTTTCATATTGATCAGCTAGAGCTCTTTCGTATTTACCGTTCAGCTTTGGTTGGTAGTACTTGGCATTCTTAATTTTGTCAGGAAGATACTGCTGTTTAACCCAATCATTGGGATAATTATGTGGGTATTTATAACCGACGTGTCCTAGTTTTTTGGCACCCTTGAAATGGGCATCTTTTAAGTGATCAGGAATGTCTCCATAATTGCCAGTTTTTACGTCAGATAAAGCCTTATCAATCGCTGTAATTCCTGAATTTGATTTTGGTGAAAGACAAAGATCAATGATGGCATCAGATAGCGGAATCCGTCCTTCAGGGAGACCGAGTTTATCAGCAGCTTGCACTGCCGATACTGTTCTGGAAGCAGCAGCCGGATTAGCTAACCCAATGTCTTCATACGCAATTACCATTAATCTTCTTGTTAGGGAGTTTAAATCCCCTGATTCAATTAACCTCGAGGCATAGTGTAGGGCCGCGTTAACATCGGAGCCACGAATTGATTTTTGAAGTGCTGACATCACGTTGTAGTGAGCGTCGCCATTTTTATCTTGACTTAGTGCTTTCTTTTGTAAACAAGCTTCAATATCAGCCAGAGTAATGTGAATGACGCCATCTTGGTCAGGCTTAGTGGACTTGGCGGATAATTCTAGGGCGTTTAAAGCACTTCTCAAATCGCCGTTGGTACTGTGAACTAAAAAGCTCATGGCGTTATGGTCAAGTTTGATCTTTAGATTACCTAAGCCATTTTGCTTGTCCGCTAGTGCTCGCTTAACGGCTTTGGTTATGTCATCACTGGTTAATGGATGAACTTGAAATATTTCTGTTCTAGAACGAATGGCCGGACTGATATTGATATAAGGATTTTCTGTCGTTGCCCCGATTAAGATAATTTGCCCACTTTCTAGTAGTGGTAACAAAAAATCCTGCTTGGTCTTATCTAACCGATGGATTTCATCTAGTAATAACACTACCGTTCCACTCATTTTAGCTTCTTCAGCTACCGCCTGGAGGTCCTTTTTGGTATCAGTTGCTGCATTTAACATCCGAAAAGCATATTTAGTCGAACCCGCAATTGCACTTGCAATGCTGGTTTTTCCGGTGCCAGGTGGACCATATAAAATCATTGATGAAAGCATTTTAGCTTTTACCATGCGATCAATAATCTTGCCCTTGCCAACCAAATCCAGTTGGCCAACAATATCTTCAATTTTAGTGGGCCTCATTCTGTAGGCGAGGGGCTTTTGCATTCTATAGCTTCTTTCTACTTAAATAACCGTGAAAACCATGATTGGTGTTTTTTAGGTTGATCGTTGTCATGTTTGGCGTTAACCTTACTAGGATCAAAATCAATATGGTCTTTATTAATTGCATCAGGGGAAACTAAGACCACGGCATATTGATTAGGCATCGTACCATAAGTGCTGTTGTTTTTTAAAGTAAAGTTGGTGTTATTTTGACTGGCTAACTTCATGTACGGTTGTTGCTGTTCTTCAGCTATATTGCCGTTAATGAAGAGTTGATAAGTGGGGTGTTGTTTCATTTCTTTACTTAACTGATCGATTGCATCCTGGTTTTTATCTTCAGAAACCGTAATGGCGAAGTCGACCCGTTCTCGAAAAGTTCCCAAGTATTTTCGTTGCTCATCTGGGTTAATTTGAGGGGATTTTCCACTCATTGCTTGATCAAGTCGATTTTGAACTGATCCTTTGTCATCTGTCATAATATTTGCTCCTTATTGAGTATTTACTACATTTTAACATTAAAGAAATTGGAGATACAAAAAGGCGGTCTCAATCGAGATCGCCTTTTCTTTAACAGACACAATATTTTAACGGTTGTAGTATTCAACAACTAATGAAGTATCGATGTCTGCATTTAATTCATCTGGTTGTGGATATCTAGTCAATGAACCCTCAAGCTTATCAGCATCAAATGATACATAAGCAGGGCGGCTCACAACTGATTCGACAGCTTCTTTGATGATGCCCATGTCCTTATCCTTTTCACGAACACCGATCACTTGACCGGGCTTTACTTCGTAAGAAGGGATATCAACCCGCTTGCCATCAACGGTAATATGACCGTGGTTAACTAATTGTCTAGCTTGTCGTCTAGTGGTAGCTAAGCCTAAACGGTAAACCATATTATCTAAACGGCTTTCAAGCATAATTTCAAAGTTATCACCATGCTTACCCTCACGGATTTTACCAGAGCGGTTAAACAATGAGTAAAATTGACGTTCAGTTAAACCATACATGTAACGTAATTTTTGCTTTTCACGTAATTGAACACCATATTCTGAAAGTTTTTGACGACGACCTTGGCCGTGAACACCTGGAGCATATGGACGACGTTGTAATTCCTTACCAGTACCTGATAAAGAAACTCCAAGACGACGAGAAATTCTCCAACTTGGACCTGTATATCTTGACATAAATGAATCCTCCAATAAAATATTTGGAGTAAAATAACGATGTACGCTTAGTATTCGTGCATATCCCTCTGAACTTTCGCCTCAGCAGCCAGTGGGTTACTAATTAAACTACAAGTAGCAAGGACATGTTGACGAGCTTACCGCATACTGCTGCATTATTTTACACAAGCTCAATTATATGAAATTAGCACTTAAAAGTCAATGCAACGTTGCAGTCGATGATCTTAAAAGCTCAGAATGCTATCATAAATTTTTCTCATTTATGATATAATTACTTTAATAACGAGGAAAAGTTTATACATAATTAATTTGTTGAAGGACGGGTATTTAATGGTTAACGTCATTATTGGAATTTTAGTTGTAGTAGCTGTAATTTATTGTGCCGTGGTCATGTATCAGCACCATTTATTAAAAATTGCTGAAACAATTGAAAAACGCGTTAAGCGCCTAAATGATTTGAATCTGCAAGATGAGATTAATAAGGTGAAAGATATCGGCCTCACCGGTGATTCATTAAGTAGCGTTAATAGTGCTCAAGCTGATTTTGATAACGTTACTAATAATTTACTTCCTTCCGTCAAAAATAACGTCGAAGCGGTGAAAAGTGACGCAAAAGGAATTAACTTTGTTAAGACACGGGAAGCATGCTCAGATGCGGAACAACAAATTAAAACCTCAGAAGATGATGTAAAGGTAATTCGTCAGTTTTTAGCTAAAATGAATCAGCTGAATTCTGAACATAAGAAGGCCATTACTGATTTAGAAGGTCGTTATAAAGAACTTCGAAAAGAATTGCTTACTAAGAATGCTTCCTTTGGGCCCGCAATTGATGCGCTTGAAAATCAGTTGTCGACGATTGAAGGGACCTTTGATGATTTTTCTAATCTATCAAAAAATGGTGATCACGAAAAGGCTGATAAAATTCTTGGTGATTTAAATAAGTCAACTAATCAGTTAGAAGCTGATGTGCAACAAATTCCTCATTTATATGCTACTAATAATGTAGAATTTAAAAATCAAATTGATGAGATTAGCTCAACTCATTCTAAAATGAATGCAAGTGGGTATGAATTTGCTGATGATGAATTTGACGTCTCTTTAGAGGAATTAAGAACAGCCGTTTCCGATAACCTTGAAAATATTGCTCACCTTGATTTAAAGTTGGCCAAGGATTCTGATAGTGAGATTGAGACCAAGATTGATCGTCTTTACGATTTAATGGAAAAGCAATTAATTGCTAAGAAAAAAGTTGATAAAGGATTTAAGATCACCGGAGAATATATCCAACACGCCAAAAAACAAAATCAGGTTTTAATCGATGAATTAGATCGACTCAGTCATAATTACTCACTAGAACATGGTGAGATTGATAAGGCCAATGCTTTAGGAAAACAAATTGATGAGATTGAAGCTACCTATAAAAAAGATCGTGAGGCAATTGACAACAAGAAAGCCATTTATACTCACATCCTTGACAACGTTACTAGTAGCGATAGTCAATTAACGGAGATTGAAAAGAAACAACGGGCCATTAATGATTCGGTTGCTGACTTTAAGGATGAAGAGCAGAAGGCCCATCAGGTCTTAGATGATCTTGATTTGGAACTTCATGGGATTCAGCGTAAGATTGATGAGCTGAATTTACCGGGTATATCACAGGATTACATTGACTACTTTGGCATTGTGGCTGACGAGATTAAGGATCTTAATCGGACGATGGATAAGGTCAAGATTAGTATGGATGATGTTCAAAAACAGTTAAGCGTGATTAAATCAGATCGGGATACTCTTGAAGAGAAGACTGATGATTTGATTGATAGCTCATCGCTTGCTGAGCAAGTGATGCAATATGCCAATCGTTATCGAAATTCTGATCCAGAGATTAATAGAGCACTGGTAAAAGCTAAGCATCTGTTTGACGATGAATATAAGTATCCTGAAAGCTTAGAAACCATTGCCACTGCGATTGATAAAGCCAATCCTGGATCCTACAAGCGAATTGAAAATACTTATTACAAAAATAAGCAAGATTCACAAAATCAAAAGTAAGCACGAACAAGCTGAATTAGAGTTGGAACAATTCAGCTTGTTTTTATTATGTTTCAATGCTGGTATAATAAATCTTGTTGTAATTTGGACGAATTAGAAAGAGAGGGTACCAAATGATTTACTTTGATAATAGTGCGACGACTAAAGTAGATAGTCAGGTTTTGGATACCTATAATCAGGTAAGTGAAAAGATCTGGGGAAATCCTTCCAGTCTTCATAACTTTGGTCAACAATCGTTTAATTTATTGAATCAATCAAGAAATCAAATTGCGAGAATTTTAGGAGTAGAACCTAACGAAATCTACTTTACTAGTGGAGGAACTGAAGGTGACAATTGGGTTATAAAGGGGACCGCCAAAGAGAAACATCAATTTGGTAAGCATATCATCACTTCTTCTGTTGAACATGCAGCGGTGAAAAATTCAATGCACGCTTTAGAAGATTTGGGATTTGACGTTACTTATTTACCCGTTGATAAAGAGGGACGAGTTTCAGCAAAAGATTTAGAATCCGCTATTAGACCGGATACTATCTTGGTGTCAATCATGGCGGTTAATAATGAGATGGGCGCTATTGAACCCATCAATGAAATTAGTGATGTCTTAAAACAATATCCCAAAATTCATTTTCATGTTGACGCCGTCCAGGCTGTTGGTAAAGGTCTACACGATTTGGTTTTCAATGATCGAGTTGATTTTGTCACATTTTCTGGGCATAAATTTCATGCTCCCAGAGGAATTGGTTTGATATATGGGAAAAACGGTCGTAAGATTGCTCCATTAATGGATGGTGGTGGCCAAGAACGAGGGCAACGGAGTGGGACTGAGAATCTGCCTGCGATAGTAGGGATGGCTAAAGCACTCAGAATCATTTCGGATCATGAATCTGAAAGCATTGCACGTGAACAAAAGATCAGAGAACGAATTTATGCTCATATTACTAAGTTCAACAAGGTTCATCCTTTCTCCGGTTTATCAGACCACTTTGCTCCACACATTCTTTGCTTTGCAATTGAAGGAGTGAAAGGTGAAACGATCGTGCATGCCTTTGAAGAACATGGGATTTACATTTCTACTACGAGCGCTTGTTCATCCAAAAAAGAGGAAACGGCAGGAACTTTAGATGCTATGGGAGTAGACCCAAGCATCGCTCGCAGTGCCGTTCGAATCTCCTTAGGAGACAAAAATACTTTAGATGAAGCTGATAAGTTTAATCAAGTATTTGATGAGTTGTACGAAGAATTCAAAAAGTTAAGTTAGATAATCATTAAAGAATAGTAAAGGAGTGAGGGTGTGAAGTATAGTGAGATTATGGTTCGTTACGGCGAACTGTCCACAAAGGGAAAAAATCGCAGGGTCTTTATTGGGCAGCTGGGACATAACATTAGGCAAGTTTTAAAACAGTTTGATGGAGTCACCGTTGACGCCCAACGGGATCGGTTACATGTCAGTTTGCATGGTCAAGATGCAGCTCCAGTGATGGCAGCCTTAAAAAAAGTCTTTGGAATTGAGACTTTTTCACCAGTTGTTAAGTTGGGAAAAAATACCCCAATTGAAGACATTCAGAAAAAGGCACTTGCAATGATTTCGAATCAATTCCAGAGTGGCCAAACATTTAAGATTTCAACTAACCGCCAGAATAAAGATTATCCATTAAACACTTATCAAGTAAATGATGAGGTTGGCGGGTATGTTTTAGATCATTTAGATGGGATTAAAGCTCAAATGAAAAGACCTGACATTAACTTACAGATTGATGTCAGAATGTCTGGCATTTATTTATCAAGTGAGACGATTCAGGGAGCATTAGGACTACCAGTTGGAACTGGCGGACGTGGTACCATGATGCTTTCAGGAGGCATTGATTCACCCGTTGCGGCGTACATGGCCATGAAGCGTGGGGTAAAGTTAGATATGATTCATTTCTACAGTCCTCCATACACTAGTGAACAAGCGCTAGCAAAAGCTAAGGACCTCACGGCGAAGCTTTCGGCATTAGGTGGAACCGTTGATTTTATCCAAGTCCCATTTGCTAAGATTCAAGAAGAGATTAAAGAAAAAGTTCCAGAGGGATACTTGATGACGGTTCAGCGCCGGATGATGTTGAGAATTGCCGCAGCTATTACCATTTCACGTCATTGTGATGGAGTATTTACCGGTGAGTCGTTAGGACAAGTTGCTTCACAGACTTTAGAAAGTATGCGCGCCATTAATGATGTGACTAATTTGCCAGTTCTACGTCCGTTGCTTTCTTTGGATAAGACTGAGATTATCAAGATTGCTGAACAAATTGACACTTATGATTTATCAATTCTTCCTTATGAGGACTGCTGTACGATCTTTACTCCACCAGCACCGAAAACGAAGCCGGACGTGGAGAAAGCCAGAAAGTTTGAAAAAAACATTGACGTGGATGGTTTAATGAAAGAAGCCATTGAGGGTATTACGATCAGTAAGATTCACCCAAATGATGATTATTTGAACGCTAATGAAGATGTTTTTTCAGAATTACTTTAATGTGATTGACTAAAGATTGTAAATTGAGTAATATTTATTATGTTAAATGCTTTGATCAAGAGGTTGGTTGTTATGACGCGCAGAGAGTGGACACGTGCTGGAAAGTCCATGCGTTAAAATGATCATTGTTGCTTGTGAGCAGTTATGTTGAATGAATTAAGATGTAATCGGTACTAGCCGTTATCTAGTTAAGTTGGAATTAGCAATAATTCAATTTAGGTGGTACCGCGAGCATTCGTCCTATTATGGACGGATGCTTTTTATTTTAAATGAGGTGAAAAAATGGCAAAAGAAGTAGATATGTCAACGAAATACGATCCCAACTCAGTTGAAGCAGGGATGTATAAAAAATGGCTTGATGAGGATGTTTTCAAGCCAAATGGGGATAAAAAGGCAAAACCATATTCAATTGTTTTACCTCCGCCAAATGTGACCGGTAAACTTCACTTGGGTCACGCCTGGAATACCACTCTTCAAGACATGTTAATTAGACAGAAACGGATGCAAGGTTATGATACCGTTTGGATTCCTGGGATGGATCATGCGGGAATTGCAACTCAAGCAAAAGTTGAAGCCATGCTTAACGAGAAGGGGATATCGCGGTACGATTTAGGTCGTGAAAAATTTGTCGATAAGGTTTGGGAATGGAAAGACGACTTTGCTGATACGATCCATAAACAGTGGGCCAAACTGGGATTATCACTTGATTACAGTCGTGAACGCTTTACGTTGGATGATGGTTTGTCAAAAGCCGTCAGGAAAGTATTTGTTGACTTGTACAATCAAGGGTTAATTTACCGTGGTGAATACATTATTAATTGGGATCCAAAGGCTCGGACTGCTTTATCTGATATTGAAGTTATTCACAAAGATGATAAAGGCGCTTTCTATCACGTTAAGTATCCGTTTGCTGATGATACGAAATTTAATGGAAAGAATTACATTGAAATCGCTACAACTCGTCCTGAGACTATGATGGGTGATACTGCTGTCGCAGTGAACCCAAGTGATGATCGTTATAAAGATTTAGTAGGTAAAGAGGTCGTTGTTCCACTCGTAAATCGGACGATTCCGATTATTGCCGATCAGTACGTTGATCCTGAATTTGGGACTGGAATGGTTAAGATTACCCCAGCCCACGATCCTAATGATTTTAAAGTTGGGAACAGACATGATTTAAAACGGATTAATACCATGAACGAAGACGCTACGATGAACGAAAATGCTGGGAAGTATGAAGGCATGGATCGTTTTGATGCTCGAAAGGCAATGGTCAAGGACCTTGAAGATCAAGACTTGATGATTAAAATTGATCCCATTGTTCACTCGGTTGGTCATTCTGAAAGAACCGGGGTTCAGGTTGAAGCTCGTCTTTCGACTCAATGGTTTGTAAAAATGAAACCATTGGCCAAAAAGGCAATGGAGAATCAAAAGACCAATGATGCGGTTAGTTTCATTCCAGAACGATTTGAGCATACCTTTATGCAATGGATGGAAAACGTTCATGATTGGGTTATTTCAAGGCAACTATGGTGGGGACATCGGATTCCTGCCTGGTACAATAATGAGACTGGCAAGATTTACGTTGGCGAAAACGCTCCTAAGGATCCCGAAAACTGGACGCAAGATCCAGACGTGTTGGATACCTGGTTTTCATCAGCTTTATGGCCATTTACAACCCTTGGTTGGCCTGATACTGACTCAAAAGATTATCAACGCTATTTTCCTACCAACACGCTTGTAACTGGTTATGATCTGGTATTCTTCTGGATCTCAAGAATGATTTTTCAAAGTTTACATTTTACCGGTAAGCGTCCATTTAAAAACGTGCTGTTACATGGTTTAATCCGTGATGAACATGGGGTTAAGATGAGTAAGTCTTTAGGTAACGGGATTGATCCAATGGATGTTATTGATCAGTACGGAGCGGATGCCTTGAGATGGTGCCTTTCAACTGGAACAACGCCTGGACAGGACATGAAGTTTAGTTATAGTAAGGTTGAATCAGCCTGGAATTTTGTCAATAAGATTTGGAATGCCAGTCGTTATGTCATCATGAATTTAGGTGATATGTCTAAACCAGAGTTACCAGCTCAATCAGAATGGAACTTATCCGATCGATGGATTCTTTCGAAATTAAACTCTGTTGTTAAGCATGTTACCGAAGAATATGACAAGTTTAACTTTGGTGAAGCCAACCGTTCACTTTATGATTTTATTTGGAATGATTTTTGTGATTGGTACATTGAAATGAGTAAGGAAATTTTGACTGGCTCAGATGAAAAAGCCAAACAAAACACGCGAAATATCCTAGCGTACGTTTTGGATCAAATCTTGCGATTACTCCAACCAGTTATGCCATTTGTTACTGAAAAGATTTGGCTTTCAATGCCGCACGTTGGTGAATCATTGGTGGTAGCTGCGTATCCAGTAACTCATGATGAATTTGATGATAAAAAAGCAGAATTAAATATGAATCATCTGATTGACGTTATTAAAGCGGTCAGAAATATCCGTTCGGAGGTTAATGCACCACTATCTAGTCCAGTTGACATTCTAGTTAAAACTAAGAATTCCGATTTGAAAAGGGTACTAGAAGATAACAGTGACTACATTGAACGATTTGGTCACCCTAATAAGTTAGAGATTGGTTCTGACATTAATATTCCTAAATTGGCTATGACATCGGTAATTACTGATGCTGAGATCAGCATCCCACTGGATGAACTGGTTGACCTCAATGATGAAAAAGAACGGCTACAAAAAGAAGTCCAAAAATTTGAATCAGAAGTCAAACGAGCACAGAAGAAACTAGCTAATAAAAAGTTTTTAGACAATGCTCCAGAGACAGTTGTCAATGAGCAAAAAGAAAAGCAAACCGACAATGAGGCTAAACTTAAAGCCGTTAAAATCCGACTTAAAGATGTAATCGATGCTTTAAATAAGTAAAAGAAGGCTCAGCTAAACAGCTGAGCCTTCTTTTTAGAGGAGTGGCAATGGTAATTGATAGTTACAGTGCAGCATTAAAGTATATCCATGGTAGACCACGAATTAAAAAAGAACCACCTACAAAGCGGATGGATCACTTTATGAAGAAATTGGATTTTCCAGAAAAAACGCTAAACTGCATTCACGTAGCGGGAACTAATGGAAAGGGCTCATGTGTTGCTTATTTAAGTAACATGTTAATGGCTTCTGGACTCTCAGTTGGAACTTTTACTTCACCATTTATGATTAAGTTCAACGAGCGGATCAGTGTGAATAATCAACCAATTTCAGATGATGAAATTTTAGAGTTGGTGCGTGAAATTAAGCCGATTGTCGATGAAATTGATAAGAATGATCCTGATTTAGGTCCCTCTGAATTTGAAATCATTTGCGCTATGATGTTCATCTATTTCCGTAAGCATCCGGTTGACATTGTGATTGTGGAGGCCGGAATTGGAGGAAGGTCCGATTCCACCAACGTGGTTAATTCGAAAATGTCAATTATTACTACCATTGGGATGGATCACATGGCACTGCTTGGTGATTCGGAAGAAAAAATTGCGGATAATAAGGCTGGAATTATTCGCCAAAACCGTCCATGTGTGATTGGAGGGATCAAAGAAGGTCCGAGAAAGGTGATTGAACGAGCAGCAAATCAATTAGATAGTCCAATTTGGGAATTAAAGCGTGATTATCAATTCGTGCCGGTAAATCAAAATCGTTTTAATTTTTTAAGTGATTATTTGAACATTGATGACATTTCAATGAAACAAATTGGAAGTTTTGAAATGGAAGATGCTGCAATTGCGATTGAAGCTTTCTTGGTTTATGCGTTCAAATATTTAAACATGACAGAACCATCCATGATTTCTTCGGTCAAAGCGGGAATTAGTTCAACAAAATGGATTGGAAGGATGGAAGTAATTAATAATGATCCCACGATTATGATTGATGGGGCACATAATGTTCCAGCAATTCAGAGCCTTTTGTCGTCGCTTCGTTTTAGAAGTAGTAAGTGGAGGAATTCTCATCTTACAATTGTGATGGGGGTTTTCGCTGACAAACAGTATCCAGAAATGCTAAAAATTGTTAAGTCTTTATCTAATAGTGACGTTATTTTGACACGGTTTTCTGCGGGAGAAAAGCGAGCAAGTGCTGACTTTTCTAAACTTGATATCAATAACTTTCCCAATGTTTCATTAGTTAGCGATTGGCATAAAGCACTGAACAAATCGGTAAAAAAGGTCCGTGACAGTAAAAATGATAATCAGTTAATTTTGGTTACTGGATCGCTGTTATTTATCTCGGAAGTTAGAAAATATATTAAAGAAAATGAAGAAAAACTTAAGTAACTAATTTTGGCCTTATATTTCTGACTGATATAAATGCAGTATGATATACTAGTCTTATCAAAGTAATTACTTAAAAATTAAAACTTAAAATTGAAGGGATGAATAAATTGTTCGGATTAGGTACAAAAAACATCGGAATCGATTTAGGAACCGCTAATACCATTGTTTATGTTGATGGAAAAGGAATCGTTTTACGAGAACCCTCTGTGGTTGCTAAAAATACAAAAACTGGCGAGATTGTTGCTGTTGGTCAACAAGCCGAATCTATGATTGGTAGAACGCCTGCCAGCATTGAAGCTATTCGTCCAATGAAAGACGGTGTAATTGCTGATTATGATACTACTGTGACCATGATGAAATATTATATCGATAAAGCATTGGGAAGCCACGGTGGTAAGCCTTACGTAATGGTTTGTGTTCCAAGTGGTATCACTGCTGTGGAAAAGCGTGCCGTAATTGATGCTACTCGAGTTGCTGGAGCAAAGGATGCTTATGTAATCGAAGAACCATTTGCTGCTGCAATTGGTGCCGGTCTACCAGTTATGGATCCAACTGGAAGCATGGTTGTTGATATTGGTGGTGGAACTACCGACGTCGCTACTATTTCTCTTGGTGGGATCGTATCATCACGTTCGGTGAGAATGGCTGGTGATAAGTTGAACGAAGTGATCGTTACCTTTATCAGAAAAAATTATAATGTGCTAATTGGTGAACCAACTGCAGAACATTTGAAATGTACCATTGGTTCTGCATCAATTGGTGCCGCAAAGGACATGAATGATGAAACCGTTCGTGGAAGAGACTTACTGACCGGCCTTCCTAAGTCAGTTGAAGTAACTGCGGAGGATGTGGCTTCTGCAATGCACGAAGACATTCTTGAGATTATCACTACGATTAAAGAAACTCTAGAAGAGACATCTCCTGAAATTTCTGCTGATGTGATTGATCATGGAATTGTTCTTACCGGTGGCGGTGCTCTACTCAAAAATCTCCCAGAAGTAGTATCGGATGCCACTCAAGTTCCTGTGACAATTGCCAAAGATCCGATGGATTGTGTAGCAATTGGAACCGGTGAATCGCTTAAAAGTATTGAGGCAATGAATAGAAAATAAATTGGATAAGCGGGGATGAATTCCCGCTTATTTATTTTAAGCACGTACGGAGGATTATTATGCACAAGTTTTTTTCAAGTCGAAAGCTAGTAATCATTGTCGTTTGCTTAATTATTGGCTTAGGTTTGATTAGTGGGTCAGTGGCAGTGCGAAAAAATCGTGCTACTCCTCCATTGATTCAACAAGTTGGAAATGATGTTGTTGGATTTGGCGATCGAATTGTTAGTATTCCTGCCAATGGCGTTGGCTCATTGTTTGGTGCCACTGATAATTTGTTAAATACTTATCAGGAAAATAATCATTTAAAGGGTCAGGTTGAACAATTAGCTCAAACTCAAGTTAAAAATCAAGCACTGGAAAATGAAAATGAAAAATTAAGACAACAGTTAAATATCAAGGGGACTCCCACGGACTACAAGGCGATTAATGCTAGCGTAATTACTAGGACGCCATCCTCATGGCAAAATCAACTGATCATTAATAAGGGATCGGCTGCAGGAGTTCAAAAGAACATGTCTGTAATTGTTAATTCTGGATTAGTTGGTCGGGTTGCTGAAGTTAATAAGACCAACAGTAAAGTCGAACTAATCACCGACAAAAGTGATACTGCTAGTCGTTTTGCGGTTCAGGTTCAAGGAGAAAAGAAAGTCGTTAATGGATTAATTGACGGTTATAATCGTGATACTAATGAGTTGGTAATGGGAAGTGTTACTAATCAAGACAAGATCAAGACTGGGACGAAAGTTATGACTAATGGTCTTGGTGGCGTGACTCCTAAGGGACTTTATGTCGGAAAAGTTGCTGGAACTAAACAAAATAGTGATGGTATTTCTGAAAAAGTCAACATTAAACCAGCTGCAAACATGGATGATATTGAGGCGGTGACCGTAATTGGCAAGAAGGATTAGAAGAGGAAGTCCAATGAGACGTCCTTCCCGGTTAAAGTTCTTATATCCAATTGGGTTGGTCATTTCATTTCTACTGGAAGGAACGATTTCTAAACTTTTTTCACCAGTACTTTTTGGCAAATTTTCAATGGTACCTTACTTAACCTTATTGTGGTTGGTAATGGCCACTCTTTTTGCGCGCCATGAGAAATTACACATGGGCTGGTGGGCCTTAGGAATTGGAATCGTTTATGATATTTATTACGTTGGAATTATTGGGATCTTTACGTTTGCATTTCCGCTGGTGGTTTATATTAATCGAATGGTTTTAAAATTTGTGCGTGAAAACATGGTCACTTCATCTCTACTTTATGTTGGGGATGTTTTGGTGGTATTTATTTTGAGCTACTTAGGTGACCGAATTGCACATATTGCCTCTCTTAGTGGTGTACAGTTATTGATTTATACTTTAGGGCCAACGTTAGTGTTGAACCTGATCTTATTTGTAATTCTGTATCTCCCAATCAGGGCACTTTTCAATTATTTTAGTTAAACTAGGAGCATTGACTGTATGGAAAATGTAGTTTTAAAGGGTACTCAAAATGGTTATGAAATTAATATTTCTGATACCAGTAGTTTTGATAGTGACATTAATGAATTCAAGAACTTGATGGAACAACTTAGTAGTGGAAAAGAGTTAGGGAATGCTAAACAATTTTCTTTTGATGTTTTTACCGGGAATCGGATTCTCACTGGAGCGCAAAAGCAAACGTTAAGGGAGATTGTTTCTAAATATCCAAGGATGAGTATCAGGCGATTTATGGCTGATGTAGTTACTACATCAGAAGCATACCGAATCCGGGACTTAAATAAGGTTTCCGTCATTGGGAGAACCATCAGAAATGGTGAAGAGATTACAGCCAAGGGCGACGTCCTTTTTTTTGGTGCCATTCATGAGGGAGGTAAATTACTTGCGGGCGGTAACGTTTATAATTTAGGATATGTGAGAGGAATTGTGCACGCTGGATTTCCGAACGATGAAGAGGCCATTGTAATTGGCAACTTAAACGATGCCCAGCAGGTTCGGATCGGAGAACAGTTTGATATCGTCAGCGATAATAAGAATAGAATTTCTGAAAACAGCCGTACTGTTATTTACATTAATGACTTACATACTATCGAGTATGGCAATTTAGATCAGATTAAAGACATTAGTCCGAAGTTTTATAATCGAATAGGAGGAACCGAATAATGGGAAAAGCAATCGTTATTACCTCTGGAAAGGGTGGAGTTGGTAAAACAACTACTTCAGCTAACATCGGGACTGCTTTAGCCTTAATGGGGAAGCGCGTCTGTTTGATGGATTTGGATATCGGCCTTAGAAACCTTGACGTGGTTCTTGGACTAGATAATCGAATTATGTATGACATCGTTGACGTTGCCAATGGACGGGTTCCACTGCAAAAAGCATTGGTAAAGGATAAACGCTTTGACGATAATTTATACTTATTACCAGCCGCTCAAAATACAGATAAATCGGCCTTAAAAGAGGACCAAGTTAAAGATATTGTTGATGAATTAAAGCCACAGTTTGATTTCGTGTTGATTGATTGTCCGGCAGGAATTGAACAAGGGTTTCTCAATTCCGTTGCCGGAGCAGATAGTGCCATTGTGGTTACCACACCGGAAATTTCTGCGGTTCGAGATGCAGATCGAATTGTAGGGCTATTAGGAAAGCATCCTTTAAAAGAAGCTCCAAGGTTGGTTATTAATCGAGTTCGACCAAGTATGATGGACAATGGCGATGTAATGGATGTTGACGAAATTACTCATCACCTGGGAATTAGTTTACTTGGAGTTGTAGTTGATGATGATAAGGTGATTACTACTTCAAATCATGGCGAACCAGTAGTTTTAGACACTGATGATCCTGCATCAACGGCTTATCGTAACATCGCACGACGCTTGCTTGGAGAAACCGTTCCATTGATGAAAATTAAGCCACAGAAAAAAGGGTTTTGGTCTAAATTCAAACACGTATTTACAAAGAATTAGTTATACTAATTGATAAAGTTCTCTTAGAATTCTTTCTATGGGAACTTTTTATTTTGGAGGAATTAGTTTGAAAAAAACAATCACAAATGGGGTTCATTTAAATGTTCATGAGAGTAATAAATTCAAAACAACAGCGATCACAATTGACTTTGTTGCCCCGTTAAACTATGCAGATTATTCTGCTAGAACCATGGTTTCTGAAATGATGGAAAATTATAGTCACAAGTACGATTCAAAATTAAAGTTGGCTAGAAGACTTTCCGAACTATTTGGTGCCAGCTTTGGAACAAATGTGTTTAAAGTTGGCAATCGCAGTGTGTTGAGAGTGGTTATGAGCTTTGTTAATGATGAATTTACGTTGGATAATTCTGATGTTTTTGACGATGCGTTAACTTTTCTTTCAGAAGTTATTTTTCATCCCAACCTTGATGGTGAACATTACGTCAATGAACAATTTGAAATTCAACGAAAAAATTTAATTCAATATTTAGATTCTCTTAATGATGACCATCGTTATTATGCAGCGAAGAGAGCTCGAGAGCTTTACTTTTCCGACCAACCCAATTATGCCAATTCAATCATTGGAAATCAGGAGCAAATTAAAAACTTAGAAAATGCAGCCGTTGTGAAAGAGTGGGGGAACCTTCTTAAAAACAACGAGATTTATATTTCGATTTTAGGCGATCTTTCGGAGAAACAAACTCAGATGATTGAGACGCATCTACCGTTTTTACCCAGAAGGGAATTTAATGAGCCAATGAATCGCAATTTTAGCCCCTTACCGATCAGGACTCAGGTTGAAAAAATTAATGGAGAACAATCCAAGTTTGATTTAGCTTTTGATTTTCCCATTTTCGTAAATGATGATGACTATTACGCAGCAATTGTTTTTAATGCTTTGCTTGGGGGAGCCCAACAATCATTAATGTTTCACAATATTCGTGAAAAACATAGCTTAGCATATTACATTTCGAGTAATTATAATTCTACTTTGGGGTATGTGTTAATTGAAAGTGGCATTAACGCGGTGGACGTGGATCAAGTTAGCCAGTTAATTGGTGAGCAAGTTAGTTTAATTCAGAAACAAGAGTATTTGGATCAGCGATTTTTAGACATTAAATCAGCATTGATTGATGGATATTATTCTAAATTTGATAGCCAACGCCGAACGCTTAATGGTGATTTTATTAATGAACTATATGGGATCGATTTGAGCCCCAGTCAATGGATTAATAGAGTTAGAGGGGTTACCAGTGACGATGTAAGTCAAGTAGCTTCGAAGTTTAAATTGCGGGCTAAATTTTTATTGGAAGGAATTAATAATGGTTGAAATTAAGTATGACAAGCTAAATGAAACGGTTTACCGCTATCAATTAGATAACGGAATGAAAGTATTTATTGACTCTAAGCCAGGATTTCATTCAACCTACGGCATTTTAAACGTTCATTTTGGTGCAATTAATAATTTGATTTTGGAAAATAAACGATCCCGAAAGATGCCGCTCGGAATTGCTCATTTTTTGGAACATAAAATGTTTGATAAACAAAATTATGATTCAAGTGATCAGTTTGGAAAATTTGGATCGGATTCAAATGCGTTTACGAGTTTTGATCAAACCAGTTATCTTTTCAATACAACTAATCATGTTGGTGATAATTTAGATGTTTTAGTTGATTTGGTTCAGCATCCGTATTTTGACGAAAAAAAAGTTCAAAAAGAGCAGGGCATCATTGGACAGGAAATTATGATGTATCAAGATGATCCCGGTTCTAGAATTTATTTTGATACGATCGGAAATATGTATCATAACTCTCCACTTGATCATGATATTGCGGGCACAATTGATTCAATTGCCAAAATTACGACAGAAGACTTGTATGCAATGTATAACCAGTATTATGTTCCAAACAATATGGATTTAATGCTCGTTGGAAATGTCAACGAGAGTGATGCGATTGAAAGGATTGAAAGACTTGAAAGAACCATTCCCTCAATTAGTCAATCTGAGATTTTAACCTTGAAGCGGCAAACGAACGATGCCATTAAGAAAAGCTCGATTATATCAGATGAGCATACTACTATGAATTTGACAACAGGGAAAGTTGCGGTTGGATTTAGAGGACCTGACGAGATTAGTAGTGGGGTCCAATTCACTAAAAACGAATTATCACTGGGATTGTTTTTGTCGATGATTTTTTCTGAAGATGCTGAGCCATATCAAAAACTCTATTCCAAGGAGATCATAAATGATTCGTTTGGTTATGACTTTGATCTAGAAGATGGTTATCAATTTGTGATCTTTGTAGAGGATTCAAATCGTCCAGAAGAGTTTCGAAAAGCCGTTGAACGTGAAATTAAGAATGGATTAAATGACGACGCAAAATTGTCTAAGATTTTTAACCTAATTAAACGAGAAGAAATTGGACAGTATATTTCACTTATGAATTCCAACTCGGCTATTGCGAATCAAATGGGAGATCCACTAAATGGATATACCAATCTTTTTGATGAGGTTCAAATCTTAAACCAACTTTCCGTTCATGAGGTAATTGATTTTGCTAGTAAATTCTTTGACTTTAATAAAACAACTTTGAAGGTTATTTCCTAATGTATATCTTTTTTTAAGGTAACGCGTTGTGATATACTGACAATGAAATCTAAAACGATGGGGTTTTACATATGGATAAAGAAGAAAAAAATCAAAAAAGTGTAAACATTGGTCAATTATTGCGTAAGGCTAGAGTTGACTCAGGAATTTCAATTGATGACGTTCAAAAGAAAACTAAAATTCAAAAACGTTATTTAGAAGCAATTGAACAAGATGACTTTAAGGCACTGCCTGGTGATTTTTACGTTCGTGCTTTTGTTAAACAGTTTGCAGATGCAGTTGGTTTAAACGGAAGCGAGTTTATTCAAAAATATGACTCCGAGCTTCCTGGTGGAGAAAAGTTTGGCTCTTCTGAGGACGATAACGGTGAGGGTCAAAATAACATTAAGGAAAATCCTCAACCAGTTCAGTCTGAGATGCCCAAACAACGTTCTGTTAGACATCACTCAACGAGTTCAGGATCTGGTGTGAAGAAACTAATTCCGATTGTTGGAATTGTGGTCATTGTGATTATTATCATTGGCGTCATCTGGGTTGGAGCCGGAAAGTTAGCTCATCACAATTCAGATACTACTTCAAGTACAACGTCTGTTTCCGTATCTTCGGATAGTTCAAGTTCGATGGCCAGCTCGCGTTCGAAGAAGGCCGCTCAGGATAAGGCCAAAGAGGCCAAAACAAAGAATCAGAATAATCAAGGAACCCAGATTGCTAAGGGTGCTAATGAGAACGAGTACAATGTTAAAACCAATGAAAAAGAAACAAAGGTCACTTTAAAGGGAAATGCTAAGTCTTGGTCAGCTGTTTCGGTTAATGGATCACAGGTTTGGCAGGGAACTTTAAATCCCAACCAGACTCATGATGTCACCATTCCTGCTAACACGAAAGAATTTAACGTTAACCTCGGCAATGCCCCCGCTACTGACATCACGATTAACGGTCAAAAAGCTAATTTAGAGAAGCCCGCTAACAATGGGAATGCTCAAGTTAGAAATGTCACTTTTAAAATTACAGATAAACTTTAACCCAAACCTAAATAACGATCTGTTAAAGATAGCAGGTCGTTATTTTAGCGTTTAACCTCAGGAGGATAAACTTTTGAACTTACCAAATAAATTAACTTTATTTAGAATAATTTTAATACCAATATTTTTAATTTTACTGGTTGTGCCAATGGATCTTGGCAGCGTGATGATCGTGGGAACCATGATTCCAGTTACACAGGTTTTAGCTACCGTGGTATTCATTGTGGCAGCGTTAACGGACTTTTTGGATGGTCAAATTGCGAGAAGACGACACCTAGTGACTAATTTTGGGAAATTCGCTGACCCGTTAGCGGATAAGATGTTGGTAATGTGTGCCTTCATTGTCTTAGTTGGTCTTGGCAGTGTTGCTAGTTGGATTGCGGCTATCATTGTTTGTCGTGAATTAGCCGTGACTGGTTTACGTTTAATTGTTGTTGAAAATGATGGTGAAGTTGTTGCGGCTGCGTGGCCAGGCAAGATTAAAACCTTTTTCCAGATGATTGCGATTATTATTCTGTTATTAAATAATGCATTATTTAATAACATTAATCTTCCGATGGGCCAAATCTGTTTGTACATCTGCTTATTCTTTACCATTTACTCTGGCATTGAGTACTTTTACAAGAACCGAAAAGTTTTTTCTGATTCATTTTAATTAATACAGTTAGGAGTGGTTTGATGAATGCTGAAATAATATCAGTTGGGACGGAAATTCTCCTTGGTGAAATTACTGACACCAGTGCGCCCTTTATTGCGCGTCATCTGGCAAATTTAGGAATTGATGTTTACTTTCAAGACACCGTTGGAGATAATTACAAACGGTTAGAAGCTGTTATAAAGCTTGCTGAAAGTCGAAGCAACTTAGTGGTTTTAACAGGTGGGTTAGGTCCTACCGAAGATGACATTACTAAGATTGTGCTAGCTAAGCATTTGGGTCTTGGGTTAGATACGAATCAAAAAGCACTGGAAAAAATTAATCATTTTCATAAAAATTATCCAATGGAAAAGCCTCAAAATGCTGATATTCAAGCTGAATATATCCACGGTTCGACTGTATTACCAAATGATAATGGTTTTGCTGTTGGTATGTTTTTAAGGACTAAAAACTGTGATTACTTGGTTTTACCGGGACCACCAGTTGAGATGCAACACATGTTTACTAAATATGCACTTCCAATTTTGACTAAATTAGCTAGTGGTAATCCCGTTATTGCTTCCAAAGTAATGCGTTTCTTTGGAATTGGTGAAACAGAACTTGAGGACCAATTAAAGCCCTTGATTTCTCATCAAACGAATCCAACTTTAGCAACGTACGCTAAGCGAAATGAAGTTACCCTAAGAATTACTGCGAGTGGAAAGAAAAAATCAGATGTCGATCATTTAATTGATGAAATGATCTTTAAAGTAAACTCAATTGTAGGGAAATATTTCTATGGTTTTGGTGATGATAACTCATTGGCTAAAGTAGCTGTTAATATCCTTAAAAAGAAAGCATTGTCAATCACTGCGGCAGAATCACTTACTGCTGGGATGTTTCAGAGTCGGCTTGGTGATGTCTCAGGTGTCTCTGAGGTTTTCCCAGGCGGATTTGTGACTTATTCGGTTAAAGTGAAAGAGGGTGTCTTGCACATTCCAAGCGAAGTGATTGATAAGCATGGAGTGGTTTCATCTGAGACGGCTGTTTGGATGGCTAAAAATTCGAAAGCAATTCTCAATACTGACGTTTCGGTTTCTTTTACTGGAGTTGCTGGACCTGATGAATTGGAGGGACATCCTGCTGGGAATTTCTGGGTAGGAATTTCATTACCTGATGGTGAGGTTAAGACCCGTGAATTTAATTTTGGCAAGGATCGAAATGAAATTCGTGATTACGCTACAAAATGCGGTCTTAAAATGATTTATGATAATTTAAAGTGAAAATAGGAGGATATTGGTTCTCCTATTTTGTACATACTAGTTGACACTAATTTTTCTAAACTTTAGAATTAAGAAGTGAATAACGTTTATGCTAGTTATTTAAATAAATTTTTTATTAGTGATACGGAGGCATATGTAAATGATAGTTACAGTTGTTTCCGCTGTTATCGCTGTCGTTGTTGGTTTTTTGATTGGTCAGTTCACCTATAAGCAGGTATCTGAGAAGAAGTTAGATGCTGCTCATGAAAGCGCAAAAGATATCCTTTCTGATGCTGAAAAGCAAGCTGAGAACTCGCTTAAAGAAGCTAGTTTAGAGGCAAAAGAGAAGGGGAATGCTTATCGACTTCAAGTAGAAAAAGAGTTGAAAAAGCGTCGTCTTGAAGTTCAAAAACAAGAAGATCGTTTGTTGAAACGTGAAGAAACGCTTGATAGAAAGGATAGTGCGTTTGAGAAACGTGATAATTCTTTGGAACGGCAAGAAGAAAAACTTGAAAAAGAAAAGCAAGAACTGACAAAGAAACAACAAAAAGCAGATTCACTTATTGAAAAACGGCAACAGGAAGTTGCCAGAGTTTCTAATTTAACTAAAGAGGAAGCTCGTACGATGGTAATTGATGAGACTAAGCAAGAATTGGCTGATACCCGTGCTCAAATGATTAAAGAGAGTTACGATGCTGCTAAAGAAGCTTCTGCTAAGGATGCTAAAAACTTGATTGTTGAAGCACTTCAACAGAGTTCTGCTGATATTGTCTCAGAGACTACTGTGTCTGTAGTAACTTTACCCAATGATGATATGAAAGGTAGAATCATTGGACGTGAGGGTCGAAACATTAGAACCTTTGAATCATTGACTGGGATTGATCTAATTATTGATGATACTCCCAATGCGGTGGTTTTAAGTGGTTTTAATCCAGTTCGACGTGAAGTCGCCAAAATGGCACTTGAAAAGTTGATTAAAGACGGAAGGATTCATCCAGCACGTATTGAAGAAATGGTTGAGAAGAGTAAAAAAGAACTCGATGCTCAAATTCAAGAGACTGGGGAAAACGTTGTCTTTGATTTAGGGATTCATTCAATGAACCCCGATTTGATTAAATTAATTGGTCAATTGAAATATAAAATTTCATATGGACAAAATGTTTTATCACGCTCCATTCAAGTAGCAAAATTGGCGGGAGTGTTTGCTGCTGAGTTAGGTGAAGATGTTACATTAGCGAAAAGAGCGGGATTGTTGCGTGAGATTGGTCTGTCGTCAAATAGTGGAACTGATGTTTCATACGTTGATGCTGGGATTGATATTGCAAAGAAATATGGTGAGAGCCCAGAAGTAATTGATACAATTCAATTAGGTGGTCAAAAAAGTGAGCCACATTATATGATTTCAGAATTAGTTGATGTTGCCGATAAGATTTCAATGGCACGACCTGGTGCAAAGAGTGATTCACTTGAAAGCTTCGTTCATCGTTTAGATAAACTTGAAAAAATTAGTAATAGTTTTGACGAGGTTTCCAAGAGTTATGCAGTTCAGGCGGGTCGCGAAATTAGAGTGATTGCCAAACCCGAAAAGATTTCTGACACAGAAGCAATTGTACTTGCCAGAGATATTAAAGATAAGATTGAAAAGGAAATGAATCATCCTGGTCATGTCAAGGTAGATGTGATTCGGGAAGTCCGCTCAGTTGAATATGCCAAGTAAAAGATCAGAGATTATCCTGGTCTTTTTTATTTTGATTTATCAGTGTAAAATAAGGGTATTACAGTAGAAGATGGAGAGCGGATATGCGATTTTTATTTTTAGGTGACACGGTTGGCAATATTGGGGTGGCAACGGTAGAAAAATATCTACCCTTGCTAAAACATGACTTAAAACCACAGGTAACCATTGTGAATGGCGAAAATGCAACAAAGGTGGGACGTGGGATTAATCATGATCTTTATTTAAAAATTATGCATGCCGGAGCAGACGTGATTACTTTGGGGAATCATGCCTGGAATAATCCAGAAATTTTTGATTTTATTAATCAAACCCAAAATTTAATTCGTCCCCTTAACTATCCTGGAAAAGATGTCCCAGGAAAGGGCTACATAGAAATGAACGTTAATGGTAGTAAGGTAGCTGTGATTAATCTTCAAGGTCGCGTGTTTATGGATGAAATTGATGATCCATTTAGTAAAGTGGATGCGCTTCTTGATAAGCTACATACCAATGGGTTTAATATCATCTTTGTGGATTTTCATGCCGAAACTACTAGTGAAAAGAAGGCCATGGCGCTTCATTTGGATGGGAAAATCTCCGCATTAGTGGGTACCCATACCCACGTGCAGACTAGTGATGGGCAAATCTTACCAAGTGGGACGGCCTTTTTAACTGATGCAGGGATGACTGGACCAGATGATGGAGTGATTGGGATGAAGTTTGAACCCGTTATTAATAAGTTTATGACGGCACGTCCTAATCGGTTTGAGGTTCAAGAGACTGGCGCAGCAGTGTTGTCAGGTTGCTACATTGATGTCGATAACAAGTCTGGCAAAGCTAAAAAAATTAAGAATATTTTAATCAACAAGGATCACCCATATCAAGAATTTTAAAGAGGAGCGATGTTAATGGCAAAATCAAAACAAACTACGCCAATGATGCAACAATATCAAAAAGTTAAGGATCAATATCCTGATGCTTTTTTGTTTTATCGAATTGGCGATTTTTATGAATTGTTTAACGAGGATGCTATTAAAGGTGCGCAATTGTTGGAGTTAACTTTAACCAAACGAAGTAGGAAGTCAGATAATCCCATTCCGATGTGTGGCGTTCCTCATCAATCCGTTCAAAATTACATTGATACCTTAGTAGATAAGGGATACAAGGTAGCAATTTGTGAACAGATGGAAGACCCTCGGACTGCTAAGGGAATGGTAGATCGGGATGTTATTCAGCTAATTACGCCTGGAACTCAAACTGATGCCAATGCCGAAAATGCCAAGGTCAACAACTACTTAACCGCGGTTACTTATAATAAAGATGAGCATTCTTTTGGATTTTCTTACATTGATCTTTCTACAGGTGAGTTAAAGGTTAGCTTGTTAGCAAGCGATGAAGCTGTCTTAAACGAAGTGATTAATCTTAATTCAAAAGAGATTGTAGTTAACGACTCGATCGATGATAATTTGATTCATCAACTAAAGGAAATCGGTGTTCTTATTTCAAAAGAGAATCAAACTTCTGAGGTGGGGTCAAATGTCATTACTAATATTGATGATCCAACGCTAATTGACTCCCTTAAAATGTTATTAACTTATATTTCGGACACACAAAAGCGTAGTTTATCTCATATTCAACCAGCAGTTAGATATGAGCCAAGTTCTTTTTTGAAAATTGATCATAATTCGCAATATAATCTGGAACTAACTAAAAACATTAGGACTGGCAAAAAGAGTGGCACGTTGCTATGGATCGTTGACGATACTAAAACGGCAATGGGTGGTAGAAAACTTAAGCAATGGTTAGAGCGGCCGCTAATTAATCAAAAAGAGATTGAGCAACGCCAGAATCTAGTTGGGACGCTCTTAGATAATTATTATGAGCGGAGTGAGCTTTCCGACAATTTGATTAAAGTTTATGATTTAGAGCGACTTTCTGGACGAATTTCATTTGGCGGAGTAAACGGTAGAGACTTGATTCAGCTGGAGACTTCACTTGAACAAATTCCCAAAATTAAGCATGTTTTAAATGACCTAGATACTCCAGAGTTTGATGAAATTTATCAAAAACTCGATGATGTTAATGATGTGTATGAATTAATAAAAGACGCCATCGTTTCAGAACCCCCAATTTCTGTCACGGATGGTGGAGTCATTAGAAATGGTTATAATAAACAACTTGATCGGTATCGGGATGCCATGAAAAATGGTAAAAAATGGTTAGCTGATATGGAAGCTAAAGAGCGTCAGGAAACTGGGATCCATAACCTCAAGATTGGTTATAATCGAGTATTTGGCTACTATATTGAGGTATCGAAAGGTAATCTTGGTAAACTTGATGATAGTAGGTATGAACGTCTTCAGACACTTACCAATGCGGAACGTTTTTCAACACCGGAACTAAAAGAAAAAGAATCGATTATTTTAGAAGCAGAAGAGAAATCTAAAAGTTTAGAATATGAAATTTTTACACAGGTCAGAGATAAGATTAAAAAGCAGATTCCGCGAATTCAGAAGTTAGCGAGTGGGATTTCACGTTTAGACGTTTTGCAGAGCTTTGCGACTATTTCTGAGAAGTATCAATTTGTAAAGCCCAAGTTTAATAATGGTCATGATTTGAACATTAAAGCAGGACGTCATCCCGTTGTGGAGCGTGTGATGGGGGCTCAAAGTTATGTTCCAAATGATGTGATAATGAATCCAGATATTTCTGAATTATTAATTACTGGTCCGAACATGTCCGGTAAAAGCACATACATGAGACAGCTAGCTCTAATTGTAATCCTGGCACAAATGGGGTGTTTTGTTCCAGCTGATGCAGCCGAGATGCCCATATTCGATCAAATTTTCACTCGAATTGGTGCTGCCGATGACCTTATTTCGGGTAAAAGTACGTTTATGGTGGAGATGAGGGAAGCCAATGAAGCCTTGAAACATGCTTCCGCTAATTCATTGATTTTGTTTGACGAAATTGGACGAGGAACTTCCACATATGATGGCATGGCACTTGCACAATCTATCATTGAGTATATTCATGATAATATTGGTGCTAAAACACTATTTTCGACTCATTACCATGAATTAACCGAATTAGATCAAGAGTTAAAACATTTAAAGAACGTTCACGTTGGGGCAGTCGAAAAAGATGGCAACCTGGTTTTTCTTCATAAAATTATGAATGGACCAGCCGATCGTTCCTATGGGATTAATGTTGCTAAGTTAGCTGGCCTTCCTGATCAGTTGTTGAAGCGTGCTAGCACGGTTCTTTTAAAGCTAGAAGATGATGAGCAACAAAAAAGTAATGATAATCATGCTACTCAAGCTCAAAGTCCCGTTCATAAGGATAACCCAGCATCTACCACGCCATCTAGTTCAATTGATTTAAATGATTCAGAACAAATGGCATTGTTTAAAGTGGATGATCCCAAAAGTGATAAGTCATTAGATAAAAATAAAAGTAAGATTATTGAGGACATTGAGAATACTGATCTTATGAGTAAGACTCCAATTCAGATTATGAATTTGGTGTATAAATGGAAAACTAAGTTAGAAAATTAAGGTGGTGATATTGTGTCCGACATTCATCAATTACCGACAATTCTTTCCGATCAAATTTCGGCTGGAGAAGTTGTTGAGAGGCCGGCATCGGTAGTTAAAGAACTAGTTGAAAATTCAATTGATGCCAATAGTAGTAAAATTGACATTGAAGTGGTTGGTTATGGCCTTAAAAAGATTAAGGTGATTGATAATGGATCTGGAATTGCTCCTGATCAAGTTGAGTTGGCGTTTCGACGTTTTGCTACGAGTAAAATTAATAATAAACGTGATTTGTTTCGAGTTAAATCATTAGGATTTCGTGGCGAAGCGTTGCCTAGTATTGCCTCTGTCTCTGATGTGGAAATGAGGACTTCGGATGGTAGAGAACAGGGGTCTGAAATTAAAATTCATGGTGGCAAGGTTGTAAAGGTGGAGCCATCACAGGCACGAAGAGGAACATCGGTCGTCGTTTCTGATCTGTTCTTTAATACCCCTAACCGGCTAAAATATTTAAAGGCACCATCTACGGAACTATCTAAGATATCTGATATTGTCAATCGATTGGCTCTTAGCCATCCTGAAATTGCTTTTTCTTTGACTCATAATGGTCGCGAACTCCTACGGACTTCGGGTCGAAACAACATGCAACAAGTCATTGCTGGAATCTATGGCAATCGAAGTATGAAGCAAATGATTCCGATTAGTGCTGAAAATCCGGACTTTAAATTAAGTGGGTACGTCAGCTTGCCAGAATTAACTAGAGCAAGCCGTAAATATACATCTGTGATCGTTAATGGGCGATTTATTCGTGACTTTGGCATTGATCACGCGATTATTGATGGATACGGATCAAAACTGATGGTTGGAAGATAT
Organism: Fructilactobacillus sp. X1R3C1; assembly: GCF_059901545.1. NCBI lineage: Bacteria > Bacillati > Bacillota > Bacilli > Lactobacillales > Lactobacillaceae > Fructilactobacillus > Fructilactobacillus sp. X1R3C1. The sequence continues at coordinate 32,299 of NZ_JBWXUT010000005.1, read as the reverse complement.
CCGATTGTCGTTTTAAGTATCGAGATGGATCCAACTTTAGTTGATGTTAATGTACATCCTTCAAAAGAGGAAATCAGAATCTCCAAAAAGAAGGAATTAAGTTCATTCGTCTCACAAACAATTTATGATGCTTTAGCCAAACAAAATCTGATTCCGGATGCTATGAATAACCAGACTTTAAAAAATGGGGTTGCACGTCATAACTCTACGGAAATTTCACTTAATTTAAATCAACTCTATGAAGATCAAAATACACAAAAAAGTTCGATTCCACAGGTTAGTAAGTCAGACTCGATGAAGTCAGTGGCTAATCACAATGCTTATCCAGCTCATCATCAGCCGATTATGATTTATCGAAAAAATGATTTAGATTCGAATTCCGCTCGTAAATTTAAAGCAAAGTACGAAAATGAAGTGGTCGACTTACCGTTTGGTAATAATCAGCAAAGTCCAAATTCGTCTCATGATTTTCCACAATTACGGTATGTTGGTCAAGTTCATGGTACGTACCTAATTGCTGAAAGTTCAGATGGGATGTATGTTGTTGATCAGCACGCTGCTCAAGAACGGATTAATTATGAATACTATCGAAGACAAGTTGGCAATGTGAGTGAAGACGAGCAGAAATTATTGGTTCCAATTGTTCTTGATTACACTTCCAGTGATGCTTTAATTATTTCAAATCATTTGGATCTTTTAGAGAAGAATGGAATCCATTTAGAGTCATTTGGGAAAAATAGTTTTGTCATTAGGCAGCATCCGGTTTGGTTTAAAGCTGGTCAGGAAGAAGATACCATTAAAGAAATGATTGACTGGGTTTTGAGTAATCAACAGCTTTCGATTGCACAGTTTAGAGAAAAAGCTGCCATCATGATGAGTTGTAAACGAGCAATTAAAGCTAATCATCATCTGGATAAGCGCCAGGCTCAGGCCTTGTTAGATAAATTACCACAGTGTGAGAATCCCTTTAATTGTCCCCATGGCCGTCCTGTTTTAGTTCATTTTTCTAATTCAGATCTGGAGACCATGTTTAAGCGAATTCAGGACCCGCATCAAAGTAGAGATGTGAATTTTTAATCCAATAGGAAATGAGTTGATTGTATGTATGAATACTTGTATGGGATGATTACGGATGTGACCCCCAAGTACATTGTTTTAGACGTTGATGGAGTTGGTTACTTAGTTTATGTAGCTAATCCATATCACTATAGTACTGACCAACAGGTGCGAGTTTATATCCACCAATCGGTTTCAGACAATGGGATTGCATTATATGGATTTATTTCGTTAGCGGATAAACAACTTTTTGAACAATTACTGAATGTTTCAGGGATTGGAGCAAAAAGTGCCTTGGCAATTATGGCTGGTAATGACAGTAATGGTTTAATTAGTGCCATTAATGATGGAAACATTAAGTATTTAACTAAATTTCCCGGAATTGGGAAAAAGACTGCCCAACAAATTGTGTTGGACCTAAAGGATAAGATTACATCTAATGACGTATTTGTTGGTAGTGTTTCGGTAAATGACGTTGAAGACACTGGAAATAAGCAGTTAGACGATGCATTGAGTGCATTACAAGCTCTTGGTTTTAAGCAACGTGAGGTTGATAAAGTTAAAACAAAACTACAGAAAATAGAAGCAGACTATACAACTGATCAATATATTAGTTCAGGTCTCAAACTATTGACTAAGTAGATTAGGAGGAAGTTAATGGCAGATGATCGAATAGTTTCTGGATCAAGTGATGATGAAAACGATGATTCTTTTGAAATGTCACTTCGGCCCCAAAGTTTTGATCAGTATATCGGTCAAGATGACTTAAAAAAGAAACTTAAGATTTACATTCAAGCTGCTAGGCAGCGAGAAGAATCACTTGATCATGTCTTATTGTATGGACCACCTGGTCTTGGGAAGACGACACTAGCAAACGTGATTGCAAATGAGATGGGTGTTGATATGAAGACAACCACCGGTCCCGCCATTGAAAAAAAAGGTGATTTGGTGGCTCTTTTAAACGAATTAAAACCCGGTGATATTCTTTTTATTGATGAAATTCATCGTTTACCTAAAGAAGTTGAAGAGATGTTATACTCCGCGATGGAAGACTACTATGTTGATATTATCATTGGAAATGACGATTCAACCAAGCACCCCGTTCACTTTGAATTACCACCGTTTACACTGATCGGAGCTACTACAAGGGCTGGATTGCTTGATTCACCATTTAGAGATCGGTTTGGTATTGTTGAACGGATGAATTACTATAATGATCGTGATTTAGAAAAGATTGTGAAACGTTCAGCTAAAATCTTTCATAGTAAGATTAAAGAAGATGGTGCTCACGAAATTGCGCTGCGCTCCAGAGGAACTCCCAGAGTTGCTAATCGATTGTTAAAACGAGTGCGAGATTTTGCACAGGTGGCTAATCATGATGAGATTGATGTTGATAACGTTGACACCGCACTTAATGCCTTAGGCGTTGATAAGAACGGATTAGATCGAACTGATCTCAATTTGCTTTCAACGATGATCGACTTTTACGATGGTGGTCCAGTTGGATTAAATACCTTAGCCGCCAATATTGGCGAAGAATCAGAAACAATTTCTGAGATGTATGAACCATATTTGTTACAGATTGGATATCTCAAGCGGACTGCTCGAGGACGGATGGTAACAAGAGCTGGTTATAAACACTTGGGCCGAAAATATCCTGAAGCTAATTAAATTAATTGGAAATTTTATCGACAATTTGGTAAGCTATTGTTAAATAAAGAATGAGGTGAAAACATGCAGAACATATCACAATATGCTGGAATTATTGTATTAATTCTTTTGTTCGTTTTAATGTATTTTATGATGATCAGACCACAAAAGAAGCAACAACAAAAGCATCAAAACACTTTGAAAAACTTGCGTAAGGGTGATCATGTGGTTACCATTGGCAGACTTCATGGAATTGTTGATCAAATTAATAATGAAAAGCGAACGGTTACTTTAGACTGTGATGGTCTTTATTTAGTATTTGACCTCAACGCGATTGCAAGTGCAAGTCGTCCAGGAGAAGATAGTGCTTCAGATGATTCAAAAAAGAAGGATATTTCCAAAAAGGACGAATCAGAAAAAGCATCTGATGTAAGTAATAATTCAAATGATGACAACGCTTAATAAGAGGGTCGGATGAGTCCGATCTTTTTTATTGGATGAACAAGAACGTACGTTTGGGACAGAAGGTGAACTTTTGGAAGAATCAATTCAAATCAATCATTCACGCCGGATTTTGCATGTTGATATGGATGCTTTTTTTGCCTCAATTGAGCAACGTGAGCATCCTGAATTTGTTGATCAACCACTCATTATTTCTAAAGATCCAAGGACGACTGGTGGTCGTGGAGTAGTGACCACTGCTAATTACCCAGCGAGAAAGTTTGGCGTTCATTCAGCAATGCCTGCTAGTAAAGCACTTGAACTTTGTCCTAAGGGAATTTTTAAGGCACCCGAATTTGAATTGTATCGAAGCGTCTCGCATCAAATTCATGCGATTTTTCATGAATATACTGACAGAATTGAAACCGTTGCGCTTGATGAAGCTTACCTTGACATCTCAGATAACAAAAAGGGAATTGATAATCCAGTACTGATTGCTCATTTGATTCAAAGTGAAATATGGGAAAAGACTCATCTAACTTCTTCCACCGGGATTTCTTACAATAAGTTTTTAGCCAAGGAGGCTTCTGATTACCGGAAACCTGCTGGGGTTTCTGTGATCGATGTGGAAGATAGTCACGAATTTTTGATGAAACTTCCCATTGAACGTTATCGGGGTGTTGGGAAAAAGACGCTTCAAAAAATGCAACGATTAAACATCCAAAATGGTTATGATTTATACCAACAATCAGAGATGGATCTTATCAAGAATTTTGGTAAGTTTGGTTATTTTTTGTATCGTCGAGTTCGCGGATCCGATGATCGACCGGTTGAGTATCAAAGAGAGCGCAAATCAATTGGAAAAGAAAGAACTTATGGTCCTGAGTTAAAAAGCCGACAGGAAGTGGAATCACAACTCCATAAGATTTCTGAGATGGTGGAGCAGTCATTAAATCAGCATGAGAAACATGGAAAAGTTTTAGTCTTAAAGGTCAGGTACAGTGACTTTACTACGTTAACCAAAAGAGTTTCGTGGAATGATTTTATGGAAAACGATGCCCGTCTTTTTTATGATTTGGCAATGGAGCTTTTTGATTTGCTTCCTGATGCCACTAATGGCGTTAGATTGTTGGGAATAACACTTACTAGTCTTTCAGGCTTAGGGTTTCAAAACGTTAAGCTTCCCTTGTATTCAGATCCTCACTTTGAATTATAGTGTTTGTGGGTTATACTTAACTGTTAAATAATTAAGATTATTAGAGGCTATTTTAATGAATACAAAGCAGCGAATTAACGAAAAAATCAAGGAATACCCGACGATTATTATTCACAGACATCAGAGTCCTGATCCAGATGCGGTTGGTTCTCAAATTGGGTTGGCTAGCATTATTAAAGCATCTTATCCGAATAAAAAGGTTTTGACCGTTGGAAAACAGTATCCAGGCTTTGATTGGTTAGGAAAAGTTACGAAAGCAAGTGACGATGATTACAAGAATGCCTTAGTGATTGTGGTTGATACTGCTAACCAGCCGCGAGTTGATGATGATCGTTATACAAAGGGAAAATATTTAATTAAAATTGATCATCATCCAAATGACGATCAATTTGGGGATTTGATGTGGGTTGAACCAGAAGCATCAAGCACTTCCGAATTAATTTATGATTTATTTGCTGCTAATGATGATTTAAAGATGACAGATGATGCAGCTCGTTTATTGTATGCTGGAATCATCGGAGATACTGGTAGATTTAAGTATTCATCGACTTCATCGCATACGTTTGAAGTGGCAGGCAAATTAGACCAGTACGATTTTTCGATTACCGACGTGGCCCAAATTGAAGATGAAATTGATACTGCCCAAGCCCGTTTGGCTGCTTATGTATACAATAATTTGAAAATTGACGACAATGGGGCTGCATATGTAGTTTTGACTAATGAAGTAATTAAGGACCTCAACTTAGGTGATGATAGTACGTCATCAGTGGTTCCGTTGCCTGGTAATATTGGCACTGTGGTTTCTTGGGCGATTTTTGTCCAACAAAAAGAAGGAAATTATCGCATTCGATTGCGTTCTAAAGGACCATCCATTAACGAATTGGCTAAAGAACACAACGGTGGTGGTCATGCGCTTGCAAGTGGAGCTAAAGCTGCTGATGAGGATGAGATTACACAAGTTGTTAAGCAGCTAGGAGAAATTGTGAAACAGTACAAAAAGGAGAACAATTAATGGGAGCTTCATTTAAAGATTATCATTTTCAACCCTTCATTAGTGATGCCATTCAGGACCTGGGATTTCATAATCCTACTCCAATTCAAACTAAGGTAATTCCAACCATTAAACATGGAAAAAGTGTGATTGGTAAGTCTGCTACTGGTAGTGGAAAAACTCATGCCTTTCTTTTGCCCATTTTTGATGGTTTAGATCTTAATAAAGAAGATGTTCAGGTTGTCATTACAACCCCCAGTAGGGAATTAGCATATCAAATTTATGACAATGCAAAACAAATTGCTAAATTTTCTGATAAAACCATTCACATTGGAAATTATGTCGGAGGAACTGATAAGGAACGCCAAGTTTTAAAGCTTGAGCATGAACAACCACAAGTAGTGATTGGTACTCCGGGTCGAATCTGGGATCTTGTTAAAAATGGTGATCTTGAAATCCATCGTGCTCGTCAGCTAGTAATTGATGAAGCCGATATGACTCTAGACTTGGGTTTTTTAGATACAATTGACAAGATTGCTTCTAAAATGGCCGAGGATTTACAAATGATGGTATTTTCTGCTACTGTTCCACCGAAGTTAAGGCCATTTCTAAAAAAGTACATGAAGAATCCGGTCATGGATGATATTCCCACCAAAACGGTTATCAATCAGGATGTTTCTAACTGGTTGATTTCGACTAAAGGAAAAGATAAAAATGATTTAATTTATCAGCTGATCACAATGGGTGAGCCATATTTGGTTCTTATTTTTGCGAATACGCGTGAGCGGGTAGATGAAATCTATGATTATCTGAAGCAACGCGGGTTAAAAGTTGCTGAAATTCATGGAGGAATGCAACCACGAGTTAGAAAGCGGGTTATGAAGCAGATTCAAAACCTTGATTATCAATTCGTGGTGGCGTCTGATCTAGCGGCCCGTGGAATTGATATTTCAGGAGTTTCTCATGTTATTAATGATGATATTCCAACTGATCTAGAATATTTTATTCACCGAGTTGGAAGAACCGGTCGAAATGGGATGAAAGGGACTGCCATCACTCTATATGCACCAGGTGAAGAACAAAAGATCTCTGAATTGGAGAAAATGGGGATTAAATTTACTCCTAAAGAAATTAAACATGGAGAAGTAGTTGATACTTATGATAGAAGACGGCGAGCTAAACGTCGTGAGCCCCAAAATAAATTGGATCCTACTATGATTGGTTTGATTAAGAAAAAGAAGAAAAACGTTAAACCAGGATACAAAAAGAAGATTCGCCGTGCTATTAAGCAAAAAAGTGATGAAGACCGTAAAATTGAGATCAGAAATCAAATTCGAGCCCGCAAGAAGCAAAAAAAGCGTAGCTCGCAGCGTTATCAGTAAGAGTCTAATTGACAGTAGTTTATTTTCTGGATATAATTTAAATTAGTTGGATATGTCAAATTAGTGAAGTACTACAGGAAGGTTTGAAAAATGAAAACAGACCGTACTTAGTTATTTTGATGCTACCAAACAGTAGATCGTTTCCCACGTTATAGGGACTAAAGAGGTAATGACAACATCGTTGCAAGTAAAGTGGTACCGCGTCCCGGCGTCTTTGCTAGCAAGGGTGTTTTTTATTTTTTATTATTATGGAGGATATCATGAAAAAGCTCAGCAGTAGTCAAGTTCGTCAAATGTTTCTTGATTTTTTCAAAGAGAAGGGTCATACCGTGGAACCAAGTGCCTCACTAGTCCCAAAGGATGATCCCACTTTACTTTGGATTAATTCTGGGGTTGCCACCATGAAAAAGTATTTTGATGGTTCAGAAGTTCCAAGTAATCCACGATTAACTAGTTCGCAGAAGAGTATTAGAACTAATGATATTGAGAACGTTGGTAAAACGGCAAGACACCAAACTCTGTTTGAGATGCTTGGTAATTTTTCGGTTGGTGATTATTTTAAAAAAGAAGTCATTCCGTGGGCATACGAGTTATTGACTAGTCCGAAGTGGTTTGGATGGGATCCAAATAATTTGTACGTCACCGTTTATCCTGATGACAAAGAAACAAAGGAATTATGGGAAAAGGTTGGGATTGCGCCTGATCATATTGTTGAAGCAAAGGACAATTTTTGGGACATTGGTCAGGGTCCCTCAGGTCCTGATTCGGAAATTTTTTATGATCGGGGTGAAAAGTACGATAACTTGGCACCTGATGATCCCGAAAATTATCCTGGCGGTGAAAACGAACGATATTTGGAAGTTTGGAATATTGTGTTTTCTCAGTTTAATCACACGCCTGAAGGAACCTATGAGCCACTTCCAAGAAAAAACATTGATACTGGAATGGGACTTGAACGGGTTGTATCAATTTTCCAAGATGCACCAACTAACTTTGAAACCGATTTATTTATGCCAATTATCAAGAAAACTGAGGAATTAAGTGATGGTAAGAAGTATGATGGTAATCGGAAAGATGACATCCCCTTTAAGGTCATTGCTGATCACATTCGGGCAATTACCTTTGCCATTGGTGATGGGGCCCTTCCCTCAAATGAAGGACGAGGTTATGTCATTAGACGCCTGATTAGACGGGCAACTGTTAATGGACACGAATTAGACATTAATGATGCCTTTTTGTATAAACTAGTTCCCGTTGTTGGTCAAATCATGCAATCTTATTACCCCGATGTTCTTGAACAGAGTGATTATATTAAAAAGATCGTTAAAAATGAGGAAGAGCGTTTTAACACCACGCTAAGCGATGGCTTGCAACTGCTTAATAACCTTATTTCTGAGACTAAGACCAATTCTAAAAAAGAAATTTCTGGTAAAGATGCCTTTAAACTCTACGATACTTATGGTTTTCCCCTTGAACTTACCGAGGAATATGCTGGTAATGAAGGGGTTAAAGTGAATGAAACTGGTTTTGATGTTGAAATGCAAAAGCAACAAGACCGGGCTAGAAACGCTCGTGGGTCGAAGAAATCGATGAAAGTTCAACGAGATTTGTTACTTGATATTAAAACTCCTAGTGAATACGTGGGATACGATCGACTAACCGTTGATGCTGCTAAACTTAATGATATTATTTTTGATGAAAAGCTGACAAATCAGATCACGCCGGACCAAAAAGAAGCTGAATTAATTTTCGATAAAACACCATTCTATGCTGAAATGGGTGGTCAAGTAGCCGATAGTGGTAAGATTTATAACCAAAATGGTGACGAAGTGGCTGAAGTTGAGGATGTCCAAAAAGCTCCAAATGGTCAAAATCTTCATACTGTTAAAATTACCGGTGATATGAAGAAAGGTGAGAAGTACAAGTTAGTTGTTGACCGCAAATTCCATGATCGGGTTGAGAATAACCATACGGCAACTCATCTATTAGATCAGTCACTAAGAAATGTTCTTGGTGGTCATACGCAACAAGCTGGCTCACTAGTTCGGCCTGATTATCTTCGTTTTGACTTTACCCATTTTGGTCAAGTCACTGACGCTGAACTGCAAAAAGTTGAGAACATGGTTAATCAAAAGATTTTTGCTGCCATTCCCGTTCAAACCGTTGTGACCGACCAAAAAACCGGAAAAGAAATGGGCGCTATTGCACTTTTTGACGCAAAGTATGGCGATGAAGTTCGAGTAGTAAAGATTGATGATTTTTCAATTGAGTTTTGCGGTGGCGATCATGTTAAAAATACCAGTCAGTTGGGATTATTTAAGATTGTCTCTGAGACCGGAGTTGGATCTGGAGTCAGAAGAATTGAAGCTGTTACCTCTAAAGATGCTTTTAATCTTTTAAATGATGAGGAACGAATGTTAAAGGAAATTGGAAAGACAGTTAAGTCACCAACAACCGATGAAATTCCCGGCCGTGTTAAACAATTACAAGGTCAAATTAAGGATTTGGAAAGTCGACAAGAATCACTTGAAACTAAGCTAGCTAACCAGGAAGCCGTAGACATTTTTGATGATGTTCAAGACGTTAACGGAGTCACTTTGATTGCAGGACACTTAAAAAATGCTAATATGAGTCAACTAAGAGAATTAGCTGATACCTGGAGAGATAAAAACGCTTCAGACGTTCTTGTTCTTGGGACTGGTACTGATGACAAAGCTAATTTATTAGTTGCAGTTAGTGAGGATCAAGTGAAGGCTGGAATTAAAGCTGGTGATTTAATTAAATCAATTTCTAAAAATATCAGCGGTGGTGGAGGGGGTCGTCCTAACATGGCCCAAGCTGGTGGTAAAAATCCAGCTGGTATTGATGATGCTTTAAAAGCTGCCAAGACCTGGATTAAGGAACATAAGTAATAGTTGTTATTTGAAAATTAGTCGTGTATTATCTTTTTTGTAGGGGAGGGATCTATGATGGAGCACAAACAAGAAAACATTTCATTATTTAAAGACAAGTCGAATCTAGATATTCATAAGACGCTGGCGACTGTTTACCAAGCCTTAATTGAAAAGGGATATGATCCTTATGTTCAATTAGTTGGTTATTTAACATCTGGCGATCCAGCATATCTTCCGAAATTGAATAATGCGCGGACCCTAATGTGTCATTACGATCGAGAAGAAATAATTGATGTGCTTTTACATTCATATTTGAAGGGTAGAACACCATCAATGGATGGGACGTCAGATTAGTGAGATTAATGGGATTAGATGTAGGATCGAGAACCGTTGGTGTAGCCATGAGCGATGCTTTAGGGTGGACATCTCAAGGAATCGAAATCGTTAAAATCAACGAAGATGAAAAAGAGTTTGGGTTAAAACGAATGAAGGAATTAATCCAGAAATATGATGTCAAAGGCGTTGTCATTGGACTACCTAAGAATATGAATAATACTTCTGGTCCAAGAGTAGAAGCTTCGAAAAATTATGGGGATTTGATAAAGAAAAATTTTAATCTGCCAGTTGATTTTGAAGATGAACGACTCACCACTGTTGAAGCTGAACGAATGCTGATTGAACAAGCTGATGTTTCAAGAGCAAAACGAAAAAAAGTTATTGATAAGGTTGCGGCTGAATTGATTTTACAGAGTTACCTTGATCGTAAGGGTAAGTTATGTAATTTCTAATTAGAAAAGAGGAACTAATATGAGTAAAGAAAACGAGAACAACCAACAAGAACAAGTTACGCTTGTCGATGAAGATGGAAAAGAAAGTTTGTATAATATTTTATTTACCTTCTCATCTGATGATTACAATCGTTCCTATATTTTTATTTATCCAGCAACAGATGATGATAACGATGAAGTAGATATTGAGGCTTATGCATTGCCAAAGGATGATGATCCTGCTAATCCAAGTGGTGGAGAATTAGAACCAATTGAAGATGACAATGAGTGGGAAATGGTTCAAGAAATGCTTGATACATTCCTGCAATCAGGACAAGATCAAAAATAATTAAATAATTAAGTGATGCTGGAAATCCAGCATCCTTTTTTTAATTAATTTAAAGGATTTTCATGATAAAATGGAAGCATTGCGGGAGGTTTTACTTTGGCTGGTAAAAATAGATTTAAAACTAAAATTGGTGGGAAGGAATATACTTTTATTGGGGATGCTTCAGATGAACACATGGAGACAACTGCGCGTATCTTAAACAATCAGTTGGCACAGTTAAAAAACATCTCCAAGGGTGTAAGTGATGAAGATGCTGCCATTTTAATTGCGTTTAATGCAATTTCTGATCAATTAAAAAAACAATTAGAACTTGATAAGATTAACAATAAAGCGGAGGATGACGAAGACTAATGTTATTTACAATTATCATCATAATTATACTAATCTTTTCGATTGTCCATGGTTATCATCGTGGCCTGGTAAATGAGTTATTCAGCTTTATTAGTTATTTGATTGCTGCAATAATTGCGTTTGTTTATGTGATTCCGGTTGCTGATTTTTTAAGAACCGTCTCTAATATGATTTTAGCGACCCATGCTTACAGCAATACTGGCTTCTGGCGGGGACTATCATTTTTGGTAACTTTTGTAGTAGTGGCGGTTATTTTAAGATGGGTTTCACATCTATTGAATCGAATTGTTTCTTTGCCAGTGTTAAGACAACTGAATTCACTCTTGGGTGCGGTTGTTGGCGTAATCATTAGTTTGTTAGTGATAATGTTAATACTTGATGGATTATTATTGACTAACAATAATTGGGTAAATACTGAATATCAAAATTCAACCGTCTCACAGATGATCACGATGGATTCTCCACACTTATTTAATCAAATGATAAATCGGTAAAATGGGATGAAAAAATGAACGAAAAAGTACTTGATACATTAGAATATAACAGAGTGAAGCAGTTGCTGGGTCAATTTCTAACTACTGAAAATGGATCAAGAGAATTAAAACAATTAAGGCCAAGTAGTGATTATGATGTAGTCTCTCACTCATTGGATGAGTCAGATGACGGCTCACATATTTATCGCCTAAACAAAATGATCCCAGTTCCTAGGTTAAATGACATTACTCCATACGTGAAACGATTAGCGGTTAATGCCGATTTAAACGGTACTGAGTTGGCTCAAGTTAGTGCGGTTTTACTTGCAAGTGTGCGGGTTAAAACTTTCTTTGATAATTTAGCGGATGATAAAATTGATTTGAACGTTTTGTACGATGAAGCCAAGAACTTTAATGATCTTCCGGAAGTTTCAAAACGACTTGAGACGTCAATTGACGAAGATGGACGAGTGTTAGATTCGGCATCTAATCAGTTGCGTTCCATTAGAAGAGAAATCGCACGCTTAGAAGCTAACATCAAAACTACCATGAATAAGTTTATCCATGGTAAACAATCGAAATATTTGAGTGAGCCAATCATCACGGTTCGAGATGGTCGTTATGTTATTCCAGTTAAGGCAGAAGACAAACAAAAATTTGGTGGAATCGTTCATGATCAAAGTACAAGTGGATTGACTTTGTACATTGAACCTCAAAGTGTAGTTTCATCTAATAACGATCTGAGAAGATCACAACTAGATGAGCGTAAAGAGATTCATAAAATTTTGGGTGAATTATCCGACATGATTAGACCTTATCAAGAGGAACTCATGGAAAATGCTTCTAAATTAGGCCATTTTGACTTGATCAATGCTAAAGCCAAGTTTGCAGATCAGATGAATGCAACTAAGCCAAGTGTTTCAAGGGATAATCATGTTAATTTAAAAAATGTCAGGCATCCGTTAATTGACCAGCAAAAGGTTGTTGGAAATGATATTTCAATTGGATCTGATTTTCGACAAATTATTATTACTGGTCCGAACACGGGTGGTAAGACGATTACCATCAAAACGCTTGGGATAAATCAGTTAATGGCCCAATCTGGGATTTTTGTAATGGCAAATGAGGGTAGTCAGATTGGTGTTTTTGACAATGTGTTTGCTGACATTGGGGATGAACAGTCGATTGAGGCTAATCTTAGTACCTTCTCGTCTCATATGGATAATTTGATTGACATTTTAAAACACATTACTAAGAGAAGCTTAATTTTAATTGATGAACTAGGTGCTGGAACGGATCCTAAAGAAGGAGCGGCATTAGCTATGTCGATTCTAGATAAAATCGGTGAATCAGGTAGTGAAGTGTTGGCTACCACTCATTACCCAGAACTGAAAGTTTATGGATATAATCGGCCAGAAACGATCAACGCCTCAATGGAATTTGATGAGAAGACCCTTGAGCCAACTTATCGACTATTGATGGGGGTTCCAGGACAAAGTAATGCTTTAAACATTGCTAAGCGACTGGGATTGGATGAGTCGATCATTTCTGAAGCTAGTTCACTAATGGATTCTAATAGTCAAGATATTAATAAAATGATTAAGCAACTAACAAAACAGACTAAAGCTGCCGATGAACGTGCCCGTAAACTCAAGGTGGAACTGGCAGATAATGAACAATTGCACGCTAGGTTAGATGAGCAACTCACTAAGTTTAATAATAATAAAGATACGATGGTTAATGATGCCAAGCGTCAGGCCAATCAAATTGTTTCAAAAACAAGACGAGAAGCTAACGAAATTATTAATCATCTTCATCACCTTCAACGTCAAAGTAAACAATCAGTCAAAGAAAATGAATTAATTGATGCTAAGGGAAAGATCAATTCTCTTGAACAGCATCCAGAACTTAAACATAATCGTGTTTTGAAACGAGAAAAAGCAAAGCATAACTTTAAAGAGGGTGATGACGTACTGGTTAAGTCTTATGGGCAAAGGGGTGTTCTGCTTAATAAGATTGGTAGAGATAATTGGGAAGTGCAACTTGGAATTTTAAAGATGAAAGTTTCCGAGTCTGACCTTGAAAAGGTTCAAAAAGAGACTTCAAAGCCGAAAAAGCACACGCCTAGTGTGCGGCGAACGCGTTCAAGTGGGATTTCACCAACCCTTGATTTACGTGGTGAAAGATATGAATCAGCCATGCAACAACTAGATCGTTACATTGATTCCGCTCTTTTGGCTGGTTATCCGTCCGTTACCATTATTCATGGGAAGGGAACCGGGGCTCTACGTAAGGGAGTCATAAATTATCTAAAACGCAATCGCCGCGTTAAGGAATTTGGTTTTTCACCAGCAAATGCTGGTGGGGACGGCTCAACTGTTGTCAAGTTTAAGTAGATTGTATGCAACTTAGTTGCATTTGAATCAATACGTGTTTATACTTACTCATAGTAAGAAGTTAAGGAGGCGAATGTTATGGTTAATGAAACTAATGATGCAAACTTTAAAGAAGACACTGCCGATGGGATCTCAGTTGTTGATTTTTGGGCACCATGGTGTGGTCCATGTAAGATGCAATCACCAGTAGTTGAAGACTTGTCTGAGGATCCTGAGGTAGCAGATAAGGTTAAATTCTTTAAAATGAATGTTGATGATAATCCAAACACTTCACGTGAATTTGGGATTATGAGTATTCCAACTTTGATGGTGCTTAAGGATGGCAAGGTTATCGACCAAATTGTCGGCTTTCATTCAAAGGATCAGTTAAAGAAATTGTTGTCTGCATATACAGCATAAAAAAAGAGCCAAATGGCTCTTTTTTATTTTGCGATGATAATTGGTTTAAAATCACTAGGATTGTTGACCGGAGCATTGGGATCAGAAACAACTATAAAGTTCACACTGTTTAATTTAATGGTTGCTTCGCATTCGGTTGCGATTTGATCGATCTGCTGTTTCGTTTGTGCTAAAAAGCCAGCTTCAAGCATAAAATCGGGATCCTTGTTCAGCTTTAATCTGGTTTCGACTTCTGGTCCAGCTAATTTCCAGTTGATTTTTTTGAGACTTTCCTTTTTAAGTTCTAGATTACCAAACTGACTTTGTTTAAAGAATACTTGAAGATCATCATTTGATGCTAGTGGGAACTTAGTGGCAAGATCCTTGCCAGCCCAGTATAAGATGTCGTGAATATCTTGATCCAACAAATCTGGTAAAAGACTATCTCTTAAAAGTTCGATTCCCCAAAAGGGTGAATCAGAATGTTCTTTGCGAAACTTTTCGTATTTATTCATATCAGAGTCCTCTTCCAAAAAGATACTTTACAAATAACATTTTATCATAGAACACCGTGAAATAAAGGAGAAAGGCAACTTGAACTAAATTTAAAAAAACGCCATAATTAGATTTGAAGTTAATAGGAGGGATAATATGAAATCATCACCAGTAGCTTATATGGATTCTGGAATTGGTGGAATGACAGTTGCAAAAGTGGCACTTTCAAAATTACCACATGAAAACATGATTTATCTTGGAGACGAAGCACGACTTCCTTACGGCGAAAAAACCGCAGATGAGGTTCGCAAGTACTCAGCTGAGATCGGGAGTTTTTTTGTTGATCAAGGCGCTAAGATGATGGTGATTGCTTGTAATACTGCCACGGCAGCAGCTCTTTCGTATTTAAGAAAGATCCTTCCAATTCCCGTGATTGGAGTTATTGAACCGGGAAGCTTAGCTGCAGTTAAGAAAACTAAAAATCAAAAAATTGGTGTGATTGCGACCAAGGGTACAGTTGCTAGTCACTCTTATCAAGATACAATTAAAGGCATTGATCCTAATATCACTGTGAAAGAAGTGGCGTGTCCGGATTTTATTCCGCTTGTTGAAAGTGGTGATTATCAAAGTTCGACCGCTAAAAAGACGATTATTGAAGGTTTGAAATCGTTTAAGGATAGTGGGATTGATACATTAGTATTAGGTTGTACTCATTTTCCAATTATTGCGAGTTTAATTGCGGATGTAATGGGCCCCGATGTTACTTTGGTTAATCCTGGATACGAAACGGTTAATGCTGTTAAAAATGAATTAAAGCAAAAGGGTGAACTAGCAAACGTGAAATCGCCTAGTGATCGTTTTTACACCACTGCCGATGTTGAAAGATTTGATAAAGTGGGTAAAAACTGGTTGCATACTGATATTGATGCTAAGTTGATTCCTGTTAAACAATTGGAGAAATACTGATGAAAAATAATCAAATTGTTCTTGCCTCAAAAAATCCTGGTAAAATCAATGAGTTTTCGGAGATGCTTTCAAAATTAGGCTTAACCGTGAAGTCAATTAATGATTTTGAAGATGTTCCACCGATTGATGAGAATGGTTCAACCTTTGAAGAGAATGCAAGTATTAAAGCCAGGGTCGTCTCTGACTACTTAAATTTGCCGGTGTTAGCTGATGATTCAGGTTTGGTGGTTAATGCTTTAGGTGGAGCGCCCGGAGTTCACTCAGCGCGTTATGCTGGCGATCATAATGATGAGGCTAATAAAGCTAAATTGTTAAAGAACATGGCGGGTCAAAAGGATCGTTCCGCCCATTTTAATACAACACTGATTGTGAGAAGACCGGGTGGTAAACAACTAGTGGTTGTGGGAAGAGTTAACGGTCAGATTGTAGAAACTCCAAAAGGGACAAATGGATTTGGTTATGATCCTCTCTTTTATCTTCCTGACGTTGGTAAAACTTTGGCGGAGTTAACGGACGCCCAAAAGAATCACTACAGCGCTCGTGGCAATGCTTTGCGTAAGTTAACTAGTGTAATTGAAGATTGGTGGTAAAAAAGAGCCTATCACGATTAGTGATAGGCTCTTTTTTAGTTTGTGCTTTGTGGTGGTTCTGGCACCACTAAAGGTGAAAGTGGAAGATTAATTCCGGCCTTATTAATAGCAGTCAGGTATGCTCCTAGATATTCAGCGTTAACGTCGAATTCACGTTCATTCTTAGTGTGTAAGAAAACGGAGATTGCAAGCGAGCCATCTTGTAAGAAGTTAGTCCCGAAGATGACTGGTTTACCAACAATGTCAGGGTCATTGGGACACTTTTCTTCGTTAACTTTAGCAATGATATCTTCGACCTTGTGGATTGGGGTTTCAGGAGTAATTCGAATATTGATGATGGTCATCATTTCTCCACGGGAAAGGTTGGAAACGGTGGTGATACTACGATTAGGGATGAAATTTAAAGTTCCATTGATACTTGTGATTTGAGTCGTGCGAAGCCCAACGGCTTTAACGTACCCCTCAATATTGTTAATAATAACGCGTTCCCCCACGTCGATTTGATGTTCAGCTAGGATAAAAAAGCCACTAACAATATCACTGACGAATCCTTGTGCTCCAAGTCCAATTGCTAAACTGAAGATTCCGGCTCCTGCGAGTAACGTTCCAACTGGGATTCCAATCATTGACAATAGGGAATATAACCAGAAGAAAACGACGGTGTAGTAGTAAATGTTGGTGGTAAGGGTGTACATCGTTTTATTTCGTCTGGCAGCAATGGGTTCTGACGTTCCGGTTATTTTTGGCAATTTATCCTGTTTTTGCGAGATATCATTTTGACGTTTGTTAAAATAGTGTTTAATAAATCTTCTTCCAACTCTTATTATAATTAAGAATAAAATTGAAACTAAGATAATGCTGATAATCTTGGTAGTAAGATTAGAGAATATTTTAGCCCAGTCAAAACTTCTAAAATACTTAGTTAAAAACGATGGATTTGCTACGTTTTTAACGGATCCGGATTTAAGGGCCGATGAAGCGTTAGCTCCATTAGCCACTAATTGGATAAATATGTTCATAATGTCCTCCACTCCTAATTTTTCGATTATCAACATTTTAACAGAGACGAGACCCAAATAAAATTAAGCTTTTTAAATTGTCATATGGGTTAGATAATGCTATTCTAAATGGAGAAGAAGCCATTAGGAGGATAATTAAATGGGGATTGGTGAGTTAGCAGCGCTAATTGCTGCAATTGCTTTTTTAGTATTAGTTGTATTTTTATGCTTGTTTTTGGTCCGTTTATCAAAAACGGTTAAAGACTTAAGTGAAAATGTTGATAGTCTTACTAATGATGCAAATCATATTAGCAAAGAGTGTGAGCAGATTATGGTGATTTCAAATACATTGTTAAATAACGTTAACTCAAAGTTGGATCAAGTCGACCCAGTTTTTCAGGCGGCTGCTGATTTAGGTGTTAGTGTTTCAGACTTAAATGAAGCAACCAGAACTGCAACTGAAAAAGTTAGATCAAAGAGTGGTTTGTTAGCCAAGACTTCGGCTTTGACTTTTGCTGGTAAAATGATTGGTAGATTATTCTCCAAACGCGACAAAAATTCTGAAGGAACAAATTAAGGGGTGGATTGGTTATGAATTTTAAAAAGGGAATGCTTTTAGGATCAGTAATCGGCGGAACTGCTGCATTTGTAGCATACAAACTATTAGATGAATCGAGAAAGCGTGAGATCAAAGACTTTCTTCTTGATACCACTGAAGATGTTAAAGATCGTGCACTAGATTACGTTTATTACGCAAATGACACTGCTGAAGACCTTAAGGATCTTGCTTCAGATAAGATGGATGATGCTAAAGACTCAGTGCAAAAAGTAAATGAATCACTGGGGGATAAGTTATCTGATTTGCAAGAGGCTGTTAATTCATTAAGGGCGAACGTTGAGGAACATCCTGCTCCTAGAAATGAATTAGATGATCTTGCTAAAGAAAAAGAATCTGATGACATTGTGATTGATCCTGATGATGCCTTTAGTGATCAAGATCGAGCAGAAACAATTTATCCAATTCACGAACATCACGAAAAGTAATTTATTTACCCAAATCGGACGGTAGTCCGGTTTTTTTTGCCTCAAAATGTAACCGATTTCACTTGAATGAGTTCTTTTACTTTGATATATTTATAATAATTAATGGTCTAGTAGTACATAATAGGAGAAACCAAATTTGAAAAAACAAAATGTGACAATTTATGATGTAGCTCGTGAAGCCAATGTTTCAATGGCAACTGTCTCAAGGGTAGTAAATGGGAATCAGAATGTGAAAGATGCTACCAAACAAAAGGTTTTGAGTGTCATTGATAAACTTGACTATCGACCTAACGCAGTTGCTAGGGGACTAGCAAGTAAAAAGTCAACGACGGTTGGAGTTATTATCCCCAACGTTACCAATACCTATTTTGCTTCGCTTGCACGCGGGATTGACGATATAGCAACGATGTATAAGTACAATATTATCTTGACTAATTCGGATGGGAACAATCAGCGTGAACTCACTTCAATGAATACATTGCAAGCCAAGCAAGTTGATGGAATTGTATTTATGGGAAATGAAATTTCTGATGAACTTCGGACTGAATTTAAAAAGTCACACGCCCCAGTTGTTTTGGCAGGTTCAGTTGATGCTAGTGGTAAGATTCCTAGTGTGAACATTGATTATCGCCAAGCCGTGTATTCCGAGGTTACCCATTTGATTAGTAACGGAAACGATCGTATTGCTTTTATCTCCGGACCCTTAAACCGATCGATTAATAAAGATTTCAGGTTAAAAGGGTATAAAGACGCGCTTTCAGATGCTGGAATTCCGTTTGAGAAAGCATTATTATTTGAGACCGATGTAAGCTATTCTGGTGGATATGCTTTAAGAGAGCAACTAAAAAAGAATGAAGTAACTGCGGCAATTGTTACCGATGATGATATGGCTGCTGGGGTGATGAACTCAATGACCGATGACGGTGTCAGTGTTCCCGGGGAATTTGAACTGGCCACTAGTAATGATACTAAACTGACTGAGATGACTAGACCAACTATGTCAACTATTACTCAGCCGCTTTATGATGTTGGAGCTGTTGCCATGCGACTCTTAACCAAGTTGATGAATAATGAAGAAATTGATGAAAACAAGGTCTTTTTACCCTTTGGATTAAAGAAGCGTGAATCGACCAAATAGAACTGTGCTTGATACTAGGGCCACTAATTGATATAATTGTAGAGTTAATATGTTTAAAGAGAGAGGAGTTGTGATCATGTCAGGACATTCAAAGTGGCATAACATTCAAGGACGAAAGAACGCCCAAGATGCTAAGCGTGGAAAGATTTTCCAGAAGATCTCACGTAACTTATATCAAGCTGCAAAAGCTGGTGGAAGTGATCCCGAAGGAAATCCTCAATTAAGACTAGAAATGGAAAAAGCTCGTGAAGCAAACATGCCAAAAGATAACGTTCAACGAGCAATTGACAAGGCTTCAGGAGTTGGTGGAGCTAAATTTGAAGAAGTAACATATGAAGGTTATGGACCTGGTGGGACTGCCGTTATGGTTTCTGCTTTAACCGATAATAAAAACCGAACCGCTGCTGCTATTCGTTCAGCCTTCACTCACCATGGTGGTTCCCTTGGAACTGACGGATCGGTCTCATATATGTTTGACCGAAAGGGTCTTATTACGATTTCAAAGTCAGATACTGATGACGACGAGGATAGTATGTTGATGGCAGCGTTGGATGCTGGTGCTGATGATATGAAATCAACGGATGATGAGTATCAAATTCTTACTGATCCTGCTAGCATGGCTAGTGTTCGTGATGCATTACAGGATGCAGGATACAAATTGGATGCCGAAGTTAAGTTGATTCCACAGAATACGACAGAAGTTCCTTCAGATAAAGTTGAACAGTACAGTGGTCTAATTGATGAATTAGAAGATAACGATGATGTTCAAGATGTTTATGAAGCTGCTGTATTACCTAATCAAGCTAAATAATTAAATTAGTTTATAAAAGATGCAATCTTTAATTAGATTGCATCTTTTTTTCGTATTTAGTTATGAAGGATGTGATTAAAGTGAAAGTGACACAATGGTTGAACAATATTATGGAATTTGCAGTTCAACGACAAGCTTCGGATGTTTTTATTTTACCTAAGGAAAAAGACTATTGTATCAAGGTTCATACGGCCGTTCGGACGATTCAAATTACGGATTTGAGCAAAGACATGGCTAAAAAAGTCATTTCATATTGTAAATATCAAAGTGGGATGTCGGTTACGGATAATCGCAGGCCCCAATTAGGATCGATGGACTATGTAATCAAAGGTCAAAAATTACGTTTACGATTGTCATCGGTGGGTAATTTCAGTCAAGATGAATCAATGGTAATTAGGATTATCTATGACAGTAATCATGTCGATAGTGGCTTTTTTTATGCTGATCAAATTCAAAAGATCGAGTCCTCTTGTAAAAAACGTGGTTTACTTTTGTTTGCTGGTCCTACTGGTTCTGGTAAGACGACCACGATTTATCGAATCGTTAGAAGCATTAGTAAAAATCAGATCGTGATGACAATTGAAGATCCAGTTGAAATTTATGAAGAAAATTTTTTACAACTTGAGGTTAATGATCGGGCCCAAATGACTTACGCTGATTTACTTAAAGTGGGATTAAGACAACGTCCTGATGTTTTTATAATTGGTGAGATTCGTGATCATCAAACGGCCGAAGTGGCAATCTCGGCGGCTCTATCGGGACATTTAGTGCTAAGCACAGTTCATGCAAGGTCTCCTGAAGGAACAATTCAAAGATTGCTAGAGCTCGGGGTTGATTATGAAAGAATCAAATCAGCTTTGAATTTAGTGGTGTATCAACGATTAATACCAACCGTTTCAAAGAAGACTAAGACTCTTATGACTATTAAAGATAAATTTGGTGATCATGCGCTATTAAAAGACGATATGAATGATTGGAAGAATCGAATTGATGAGCTTTCGAGGAAAGGAATAATTAGTGAAAAAGTTAAAGATGAATACTATTACGGGTAAATGTGTTTCCCTTAAACAACAGTCATTCTTGTTCTCAACCTTGGGAGACCTTTTATCGATGGGATTTTCTATCCGACAAAGCTTGAAGTTTATTAAAGTGGTGTCAACAAAAAATCAGAAAATAGTTACTAGGATCATGCAAAGTTTGGAGGACGGGAATTCGCTGCCAGAATCGATGAGATTCTTTTTGAGTGAATCAATTTATTACCAATTAGAAATTGCCGATAAACATGGAGATTTGATTAATGAGATGAAAGAGGTCGGGGAGTTCTTAAAGTTAAGAATTGCTCAAAATGAAAAGATTAAGGGAGTTGTAATTTATCCAGCATTTTTGTTTGTGGTCTTGTTTAGTATTATTTTTGCAGTTAGGTTTGTGATCATGCCCCAAACTGCTGATTTAACCGGTAAATCAGCTTCTAATGGAAGTCATTTTATTCAATATGTCATTTATGGATTAATATTCATGGCGCTTGTGGCGGGAATTTTTGGTTATCAAAGTTTTAAAAATAAAAAGTGTATTGATCGAATTAATTTGTTGGTAAAGATCCCATTACTTGGTTCATTGTTTAAGTCATATTACCAATATTTTGTGACCTCCAACTTTGCGCTAATGATCAAAGGAGGATTGGACTTAAAACAAGTTGTTTTTAGTTTATTAAAATTTGATCATCAGAGTCTTCTATATGATGTTGGGAAGACCATGCAAGATGGTTTTAACAATGGACTTAGTTTTGGAGCAAGTTTAGCTCATTATTCCTTTGTTTCTGAGGAAATGATTGTGTTTCTATCAAATGGAAGTACTCAGTCTGAATTAGCCCAAAATTTAAAAGCTTTAAGTCAGCTCAGCTTTAAAGACATGATCAAAAAGTCGAATTTACTGATTAAGTTAATCCAGCCGATTTCATTTGCGGTGATCGGCATCCTAATTGTGGGTGCTTACTTGCAGATGTTACTGCCAATGTATAACTCAATGAAAGGAATTTACTAATGAAGAGAAAAGGATTCACACTAATTGAAATGACAATTGTCTTATTCATTATCTCGCTACTGGTTCTAATTATTATTCCGAACTTAAGCAATCAAAAGGATCACGCCAAAAAAATTCATGGATCGGCGATGGTGTCGGTTATTCAAACTCAAATCGATGCTTATGAAGACGAAAAGCATGACGGAAATGTAACCATTAACAAGTTAGTTAGAAGCCATTATTTAACGAGTAAGCAGGCTAAACAAGCTCAAGTGGAAAGAGTGGTCGTAGTAAAAAATCATGCTGTTCAAAGATAATCAAGTGGGTTTTACGTTAGTGGAAAGTCTCCTCGTTTTGTTTTTAACATCCCTTATTTTAGGGATCACCTTGGTTGCCGGAAACTATTTGGGATTTTTTGAGGGTAAAGAGGAACGCTTTTTTCAAACTTTAGACTCAGGGTGGAACGACGCGTTACTAGAGTCACAGAATAGTCATCATTCAACGGACGTATTGTTTTATCCAGATGATGAAGTGGTGTTTGCTAAGTGCGGCAAATCGAAACAAAAAGATAAGATAATTAGGATGCCAAAGGGATTAAGCGTTAAAAGTTATCATGATATTGAGATCAAAAGTGATGGATACGTTAAACCTCAAACAATTCGATGGTATTCGCAAAACCAAAAGAAAACGATTTTACAAAAAATTCAACTTGGATGGGGTGCATATCATCTTGAGACTATTAAATAAAATTAGACTTGGATTTACGTTGATTGACTCTTTAGTTGGTCTAATTCTGATTTGTAGTGGTGTGATCTTTTATTTAAACGTTAATGATTTTGAATATCATTGCTTAAGAAAAAGTCAGTATGAAACACATCAGGTTAGGATGAACTATGAACGTGAATTACTTAAAAAATATAAATGATCGAGCCGGTTTTTCGTTGATTGAGTCCATTTGTTCACTTTTGTTGGTCTCGTTAGCGTTTAGCTTGATTATGATTACTAGTCAATTAATTCAAAAGGAAAAGTGGAGTGATAATCAGGGAACCTTTTATCGTTATCTTGATGTGATTGAGTCACCTGATTATCAGTTTAAGATGATTAAAGTCACTAAAGATGCCATTAAATTAAAGAGTAAGAAGGAAAATAAGGAATATATAATGGAACATTATCATGACATGGTTCGATTGCGTGGAGTAAATGGTGGACATATTCCAATCATATTAAACGTTAGTAAGGCATCTTGGTCATTACATCATCATATATTAACTAGTCAAATTAGAATTAATGGGGTCAATTATGAAGCCAAAAGTCACCTGTAAGAGAAGCGGGAGTTTAACGTTAGTTGCAATTTTGTTTTTAACTTTTTTGTCTGGAATAGTTGTTTATCGTTACCAAAAGATTAATTTTCAAATTCAAAATAATCATATTCGAACCGCAAAATATCAAAGACTAACGAAAGAATTGAATAATTCTAATAGATAAATGAGAAATCTTGAATAATATGCGTGAATTCTGGTAATATTAACCCTAGATATTTAAGAAGAGGGGTTGATATTCTGTCTGAGAAAGAATCAATATCATTGTTTCAAGTTTTTGATCAATCCAGTAAAGTCTTGAGTCAGGCGTTAGGTACTTCGTATCTAGACGCTTTCATCGAAACCGCCGATAATATGATTGATAACAATACCGTTCGGGTCGAGGATGGTATTCCGAAATCCAACGTTGTTGATGAACTGACTAAGTTGTATCAAACGGTTGACTATAAAAAGATGGATAATGAATCGATTAGACGTGCTATTCAAATGGTTATGATCAAAGCTACTAAAGAAGATAAGATTCAGGCAAATCATCAAATAACTCCTGATACAATCGCTTACATCATGGGATACATAGTTACGCGGATTTATGAACACAAGTCTAGCGTGAGCATCCTTGATCCAGCAGTTGGAACTGGGAATTTACTTACAGCGGTCATGAATCAGCTACACGATTCACTTCATGATACTGTTAAGGGATATGGAATCGATAATGATGATTCAATGATTTCAATTGCTAGTATTAGTTCTGAAATGCAAGATTTGGATGTTGAACTAATTCAGCAGGATAGTATTGAACATCTGTTGGTTCCTAAGGTTGATTTAGTTGTCTCTGATCTCCCAGTTGGTTATTATCCAATTGATGAAAAGACAAAAGGTTATGCGACGCGGTCACAATCTGGTCATTCATATGTTCATCATTTATTGATTGAGCAGTCAATGAATTACTTAAAGCCTGCTGGATTTGGAGTGTTCCTAGTTCCAAGCAATCTTTTTGAAACGAGTGAAGCAAAGGGACTTTTGAAGTGGTTTCAAGATTCGGTTTATTTACAGGGAGTACTGAATTTACCCCAAGAGTTGTTTGGGGATAAAAGTGCTCAAAAAGCCATTTTAATTTTGCAGAATCGTGGTGGAGATAGTCACCAAGTTCAAAAAGTGATGTTAGGAGAGTTTCCTTCGTTTAAGGATACGACTGCCTTTCAAAAGTTCATGGCGGAGATTGTTGATTGGGAAGAAAACGATTTATTGAAGAAATAGTTGAAATTAAGGAGATTACTCATGGGTAAGATTATTGCAATTAATGCTGGTAGTTCGACTTTAAAGTTTAAGTTGTTTAAAATGCCAGAAGAAGAAGTTCTTGGAGAAGGTTTAATTGAAAGGATTGGCTTACCAAAATCACATGTTGAAATTAAATATGATGATGGGAAGAAATTTGAGGAAACATTAGATGTTAAGGATCATGAACAAGCAATCCAAATTTTGTTAGATCAATTACTCGATCTTGATATTATCAACGACTATAACGAAATTACCGGAGTTGGACATCGAGTCGTTGCCGGGGGAGAATATTTCGATCAATCGGTAATCATTACTCCTGAAGTTCTCAAAAAGATCGAAAGTTTGGATGAATTGGCACCCCTGCATGAGCCAGCCAACGTTCTAGGAATTAAGGCATTTGAAAAGGTGCTTCCAAACGTGACTAGCGTTGCCGTCTTTGATACATCATTTCATCAAACCATCCCCGAGAAAAATTATCTGTACAGTCTTCCTTATGAGTACTACGAAAAATATACGGCTCGTAAATATGGATTCCACGGGATTAGTTATCGCTATGTCTCTCAAAGAGCAGCTGAGTTAATGGATAAACCCGTAGAAGATTTAAAGATGATTATCATGCATTTAGGTGCGGGGGCTTCAATTTGTGCCGTTAAGAACGGTAAGTCCTATGATACATCGATGGGATTTACCCCAGTTACTGGTTTAACCATGGCTACGCGTTCAGGTGATGTTGATCCTTCTCTTTTGGCCTACGTTATGGAAAAAGAAGGAATGACAGATATCAACGATATGATTAAAGTCTTAAACACTAAGTCTGGATTACTTGGTATTTCGGGTGTCTCTGCTGATATGCGTGAGGTTGAGGCTGCTCAAAAGACTAATCATCGTGCTAGAATTGCCCGTCAAATCTATGTTAATCGAATTGTTAGATACATTGGATCCTACCTAGCTGAACTTGGTGGTGCTGATGCAATTGTGTTCACTGCTGGAGTTGGTGAAAATAGTATTACCGTTAGACAAGAAGTTACTGATCAATTGTCATATTTCGGAATTGGCGTTGATAAAGAAAAGAACAATGTGCGTGGGGTGGTTAGAGATTTGAGTGCTGATGGCTCAAAGATTAAAACCCTTTTGGTACCAACCAACGAAGAATTGATGATTGCCCTTGATGTTCAGCGACTTGAAAAGGAAAAGAAAGCAAGTAAATAACCTAAAAGAAATCTTGGTAAATCCAAGATTTCTTTTTTATGTCATTGATTTAACCTTTTTTGAAATTTTGGTAGTTTTTCTTACAAAATATCTGTATAATTTCCATAAAAAGTAGCAAACAGCTTCACGTATCCGTGTATAATGTAGGCATACGTAAAGAAAGGATGTTTTTGTTGGAAAAAAATACAAATAATGAAAACCAAATGTCACGTGGACTTAAAAGTCGTCACGTTCAATTAATGGCACTAGGCGGGACCATTGGAACCGGATTGTTTTTAGGAGCTGGTCAATCAATTCATTTGGCTGGTCCATCCATTATCATTGCATATATAATTGCTGGAGTTGCTTGCTTTTTCTTAATGAGAGCACTTGGTGAATTACTACTTTCAAATACGAATAGTGTTTCGTTCATTGAATTTATTAATAAGTACCTAGGAGAAAGAACTGGTTTTGTGGCAGGCTGGACCTACTGGTTTTGCTGGATTGCCATTGCAATGGCAGAAGTAACCGCTGCTGGTCTATACATGAAGTTTTGGTTTCCTGACCTGCCACAGTGGGTAACTGCTGCCTTCTTAATTTTGATTTTATTCTTGTTGAACTCAATCACCGTGTCTGCTTTTGGTGAAACCGAATTCTGGTTTGCATTGATTAAAGTGGTGGCCATTGTGGCGTTAATCATTATTGGAATTGTTTTGGTTTTGATGCATTACAAGACAAGTGTTGGTTATGCACAGGTGTCTAATTTGTATTCTGATGGCTTTTTTGCCCATGGTGCATCTGGATTTGTCCTTTCTTTTCAAATGGTTCTTTTTAGTTTTGCAGGAATTGAAATGATTGGGATGACTGCTTCAGAGACCCAAGATCCTCAGAGAATCATTCCTAAATGTATTAATGAAGTCCCAACTAGAATCATTATTTTTTATGTTGGTTCGTTATTGGCTCTAATGTGTATTTTTCCTTGGCAGTACATTTCAGCAAATTCGAGTCCTTTTGTCCAAGTGTTTTCAAACATTGGAGTTAAGTCAGCAGCTGCTATTATTAATTTCGTGGTCTTGACCGCTGCAGCCTCTTCTTGTAATAGTGCTATTTTTACTACCGGTAGAATGTTATTTTCTCTAACCGACAAGAGCCAAAATAAATTTGCAAAGAAGCTTGGAACGCTTTCAAAAAGGCACATTCCTGCAAATGCAATTTTGTTTTCAACGATTGTGATTGCTATTTCAGTGTTGTTAAACATTTTGATGCCAGACGGTGTTTTTGAATTAGTTTCAAGTATCGCTACCACTTGTTTCTTGTTTGTTTGGTCTTTAATTGTTATTACACACTATGAATATCGCAAGTCACTTAACCAAGAACAGACAAACAAACTTACCTTCAAGATGCCATTTTTCCCATATTCTGACTTTTTCGTTGTTGGATTTATGGTCTTCGTTGCTTTTGTTTTAATTTTCAAAATGCAAACATTGATCGCATTAATTGGATCGGTTGTTTGGCTTCTTGTTCTATATGGATTTAAAGTTTTAAATGATAAAAGAAGAGAAAACAAAGAAGTCGATGATTAAAGTCATCGACTTTTTGATTATAGTTATTGATGGATGTTAAAATAGGAATCAGCGATAGTTACAGAAAACATTTTGAGGAAGTAATTTTATGGATGATAAAGTAGCAATTCTGCATACCAATGATCTTCATTCTCATTTTGAAAATTGGCCCAAGATCAGAAGATTTATGAAACTAAGAACAAAACAATTGGAAAAGCAGGGTTATCGAGTGTTTAAAGTTGATGACGGTGACGCCATTGACCGATCAAACGCGCTGACTGATGCTACTTCTGGTAAGGCCAATATTGAATTGATGAATTCAGTTGGTTATGATGCTGCAACAATTGGAAATAATGAAGCACTAACAATGTCACATGACGAACTGGCGCATCTTTATGATGATGCTAATTTTCCCGTTGTTTTGGATAATGTGATTGATGAAAGAACTGGTCAACTTCCAAAATGGGCGATCCCGTATCGTGATTTTAAGCTAAAAAATGATGTTCGGGTCCGTTTTATGGGCTTAACGGCGCCTTATCCCACGTACCAATACATGGATTGGAATTCACTTCCAATTAAAAGTACCATTGAGCGTTGTTTGAATGATTGGAAGGGGCAATATGACGTTCTGATTTTGCTTTCTCACTTAGGGATTAGCAATGATCGAAGAATTGCGAAAGCATTTCCTGACATCAATATTATCGTTGGGGGTCACACTCATCATTTGTTAGTTCATGGTGAAATGGTTAATCAAACCATGTTAACTGCGGCTGAGAAATGGGGCCACTACGTCGGTGAAATTACTTTTGACGTTAACGCTGAAAAAAGAGTAGAGAACGTTAAGGCACGTGTATATAAAACGTCTGAAATGGAAACCGATGTGCAAGATGCAAAGGAGATTGAGCGTCTTGAAGATCGCGGTGAGAGAATTTTAGCAAGTAGTAAGGTTGCTGACATTCCTCATACAATGACAACGTCACTAACTGATGATAATGAACTGGTTGACTTGGGACTAAAGGCCATTGAAGCTAAAGCTGGGACGACTGCTGCCGTTTTGAACACGGGTTTGTTTTTAGGTGATTTAAAAAAGGGAATTGTTGACAAAAACGAACTCCATAAATTATTACCACATTCAATTCACGTTATGAAAAGTCAATTTTATGGTTATAACTTGTGGGAAATGATTATGGAAATGGAAAAGAACAAGGACTTTTTAGTTCGTTTTGAGCAAAAAGGAATGGGTTTTCGGGGAAAATATTTTGGAAGACTCATTTATGATGGGATTCGATACGACACTAATAAAAAGCAGTTATTCTATCATGATCAACTAGTAGAACCCAATAAAAAATACACGATTGCTTTGATTGATCATTATAGTTTTATTCCGTTTTTCCCGGCGATTAGCATTGTGGGTAAAAATAACATTTTTTATGGTGAAACTTTGCGGGATGTTTTTGGTGATTATCTAGCAAAGAAGTTTCCGATCGAGGGGAAGTAAAATGGATCACAACGAAATTGAGAGTTTGATTGAAACAAGGAATGATGAGAGAGATTCCTTGGCTACTATTAAGCAGGTTGATGAAACAACTTTAAGCATTAATGGCCACGTGTACGTTCTTGAAGCTAATATTAGAAATGCTTTTGATTTAGGTGAATTTGCCAATAAATTTAATCCCATTTTGACACGTTTTGATTACATTGTTGGTGACTGGGGATATAATCAGTTACGGCTAAAAGGTTTTTATGCTGACTTTAGAAATGTTAGTAAAGGCTTACGTCATGCGGCAATTCCAGATTATATTATTGAGGATGCCAATTTTGGTTCTAATTACTTTGTCTTACACAATTTGGAAGCCGAAAAGGAAAAGAATCAAAGCCATAAAACTAGTAGAAAAAGACAACGTACTGGTGGAAAAAATAGAAAAGCAGGAACTGCAAGCAAGCATAATGCTAATCAGACGTCAAATAATAATTTTAAATCAAAACATTTTAGAGATGGCAAGCGTGGCTTTACCATTAGACAGAAATAGGTGAAATCGTGATGAAGAGTTACAAGGGATATTTAATTGATTTGGATGGAACCGTTTATCAAGGGAAGAAGCGAATCCCAGCGGCTAAGCGTTTTATTGAGAGACTTCAGAAAAATCACATTCCTTTTTTATTTGTTACGAATAATTCAACCAAGACTCCAAGTGAGGTGGTCCATAATTTGGCACTTAATCACGATATTCATGTTACAAATGACAACGTTTATACTTCTGGGATGGCTACAGCTGCTTTTGTTAGTGAGGATGCGAAGTCGCATGATGATAAAGCCAGAACGGCATACGTTATTGGAGAAAATGGATTAAAGGAATCCATGGAGAAAATGGGTTTCAATATTTTTACAGATAATCCAGAGTATGTAGTGGTTGGTCTTGATCGTGACTTGACGTATGAAAAATTAGCACGAGCAGTGCTGGGGATTGCCCATGGTGCTAAATTTATTGGAACTAATCCAGATGCAAGGATTCCAAGCGAATATGGGATGCTGCCAAGTGCTGGTTCAATTATCGACTCAGTTCGGTATGCTTCAGGGGTTGAGCCGGTGATGATTGGCAAACCAAAGACCTTAATTGTTAGAAAAGCTTTAGATCAATTGAATTTAAGCAAAGCAGACGTAATCATGGTAGGCGATAATTATGACACTGATATTATGGCCGGCATTAACGATGGAGTAGATACTTTGCTGACTTATACTGGTGTGTCTACCAGAGAACAGGTAAAAAAGAAAGAAGTTCAACCTACTTATGAGGTAAATAGCTTAGATGAATGGAATACTTTATAGTTTGAAAGATTTAGTAGTATTTGTTTTAATACTACTTTTTTTAATAACATTTGCCGTTTTTTTTTGTTATCAATGCTAGTTGGCTTTATTATGTTGCATTTTCCGTGTTGAATTTAACTAATCAATTTCATGTTTCAAGTGGATTATTAATGAGTAATTTTTATAAAATGATTGGTTTCATTCAGAATCCATTTGCGCCTAAATTAAGCTTGGACCAGTTTCCAATTTCGGCAAATGGAATGGTACATTTTAACAATGTAAGAGCGTTGGTATTAACTAATAATTTGGTATTGTTAATTGTATCCATGGTTTTACTTGTCATTATGATTCGTTTCCTTTACTTTAAGAAGTTATGGAAGTTTCAGTTGCTTTCAGAGATGACGATTTTATTTATAATTTTTTTTGGAGTCTTTTGTGTTTTGGATTTTCAAGATGTTTTTATTTATTTCCATGATGTTCTTTTTAGAAATCAGGATTGGGTTTTTACGTCAAAGAAAGATCCAATCATTAACGTATTGCCGAATCAGTATTTTTTAATGTGCTTTTTGTTGTTTTTTTTAATTATTCTTTTGGGATTATCTTTGATAATTTGGATTGGTAAAAGACAACTAAAAAAAGAGTCTGTCTAGAAGATTAAGATCTAATAGACAGGCTCTTTTTGTTTGAAACCTATTTCGATGTAGAAATCTTGCTTTTTAGATATCCAATTAAAGCTGGAATTAGTGAAATTACGATAATCAAAATGATTACTAGTGAAAAGTGTTCTTGAACGAACGGAATATTTCCGAAGAAATACCCAGCTCCACAACAAATCAGTACCCAACTGATACAAGCAATGAGGTTGTATTTAAGGAATTTTTTATAGCTGAAATCTGTGCCAGCGGCCACAAATGGGGCAAAGGTTCTGATAATTGGCATGAATCTAGCCAAAAAGATGGCAATTGCACCGTATTTATCGAAGAATTCACGTGCACGAGTTAGATCTTCTTCCTTGATAAATTTACCAAAAAAGTGGTGTTCAGTTAGTGCGTTTCCAACTTTTCTTCCAATAAAGAAGTTAAGGGAGTCTCCACCGGCAGATGCTAAGAAGAAGATAATGATGAATATCCAGATACTAAGATGATAATTGGAGTTAGCAGATAGGGCAGCGGCTGCAAATAAAAGTGAATCTCCAGGAAGGAAAGGTAAAATGACCGCTCCAGTTTCAATAAATATGATTGCAAATAAGATTAAGTATGTCCAATTGCCAAACATGTTTACGATCGTGATTAAGTGATGATCAATGTGTAATATAAAGTCAATTAAAAATTTAAAAAAATCCATGTTTTTCCTCTTTTTATATAAGTCATTAACTATTTAAGTGTATCAATAAAATGAGGATTTTTGAATTTAATTTTTTCTTATTTAAATTAATTTGGGTTTATTTAAAAAAAGTATTGACGTTAACTGTGATAGATAGTATAGTATTAGTTGTCGTCAAGTGCGGCATATCAATTTGGTTAAAATTAGTCAAACTTTTCTATTGACAATAAATTAACCACATGGTATATTATTACATGCGGCGTTGAGGTACAATGAGACGACGTTGCGTCAGAGTAGATCTTTGAAAACTGAACAAGATTTTGATTACAAGTGTAAGGTAGTTTTAAGTTGTAGAACTTAAAATTAAACATTTGCGAAGTCAATTCGCTTTTTAATTCTTTTGAAAAAGAATAACAAC